>NZ_JBFBGN010000006.1:0-106840 GCF_040684675.1 Streptomyces sp. NPDC089915
GGCGGCGGCGCCCCCGGACCGCTCGGCCACACGACCGACGCCGACCTGGTGTTGCGGGCCCTGGTCGGCATGGGCGACGACAGGGCCGCCGGCCGGTACACCGCCCGCCTCTCCAGCCCCTGGCTCGACGTCGCCCCGCTGCCCGCGCGCTGGGCCCCGCAGCTGCTGCCGGTCCTGCGCCGACGGCTCGCCGGCGACGACCGGCAGGGCCACGCGGCCCCCAGGATCCTGCGCACCCTCGCCGAGTGGGGTCCGGTGGCCGCACCGGCGGTGCCCGAGCTGGTCGGGCTGCTGCACACCCCCTTCGCCCGTGCGGCGGCGGAGGCGTTGGGCGCGATCGGCCCGGCCGCCGCGACCGGGCGGGCGGCCGGCCCTCTCGCCGCCCTCGCCACCGCCGATCCCGGGCCCGGCCGCCATCCGTGGCACGGCGGTGCGCAGACCGCCACCTGGGCGTACTGGCGCGTCACGGCGGATCCGGAACCCGCCCTGCGGGTGTGCGGGGCGGCAGTCCGGGCCGGCCTCGGGCAACCGGTGCTGCGCTATCTGGCCGATCTGGGCCCGCTGGCCTCCTTCCATGCCGATGCGGTACGGCCGTTGCTGACGTGCCCCGGACAGTGGAGCCGGGTCGGCGCCGCCGAGGCCTGGTGGCGGATCACCGGCGACGCGGGGCCGGCCGTGCAGGCCCTGCTGCCGGAGCTGGCGCCGCTGGCCCGGCACTCGACGACCCCGCTGGTGCTGCGGACCGTACGGGTTCTGGGCGCGATCGGCGGCCCGGCTGCGGCGGCCCTGCCCGTACTGCACGAGGTCGCCTCCTCGCCCCGCCGCTACGGCGGCATTCCGGCGGACGAGGAACTGCTCCGGGCCGTACGGGAGGCGCTGAGCACCATCGAGCCGGACGCAGGGACAGCCCAAGGCGTTCAGGCGTGACAGATCAGGCGTGACAGATCAGGCGTGATAGGGGTTCCAGCGTCCCAGGCGGGCCAGTTCGCGGCGGGTCGCGGCCTCGCTCAGGCCGAGTGCGGCGGCGGCCCGCGCCGGGGTGGTGTCCTGTTGGGCCGAGCGGGCGGCCCAGTACCCCGCCCCGCTCGCGGTGATCTCCAGCCAGCGGACGGCGCGTACCGCGGCGAGGGGCGAGGTGTCGCCGAGTTTGCCGATCTCGGCCTCCAACTGGGTCAGCAGGTGGGTGATCGTCTCGGGTAGCGGGATCGTGGTCGCCTCGACGGCGGAGGTGTGGTCGTCCCAGTCCTGGCAGCAGGCGTCAGCCTGTTCGTCGGCGGCGTCCTCCAGGTCCTGCTCGCCGATCAGCGACCAGTCCAGGACGTGGTCCGGGCCGGTCCACCCGCACGAGCACACCCCGCGCAGCGCGGCCGCCCGCGGGACGTGAGAGAAGCGGCCGTCGTAGACGGACCAGTGGGACGTCTGGTGCACGTCCGGGCCCGAACCCGTGTCGAAGAACGCCGGGGCCGGCACCGTTCCGTCGGCCAGCAGCACACCGACCCAGCCCTCGTGAGAGGTACCGAACTCGTCCGTCGTCCACGTCTCCCGATCGTCCGCCATGACAACCCCCTCCAGCGTGACGGCCCGCCACCACGGCAGGCCCTGCCACGACCATCCCGCACCAGCGCCACGCGGTCAGCAGAACACGGAACTTCCCCTCCTCCCGGGCGGGGGCCCGGACGGTTGCGGCGTCCCCCTCCGGGGAGGGGTGGTGGCGGTGGGACGCGATTTCGCGCCACCGGCTGCCCGCCGCCGGACCGCCCGGCCGCGGCGACGCGTCATCGGGATTTCATCCCTCCTCCTTAGCGTGACCGGGTTCGGACGCGACGGAACCCGAGGGGAAGGACGACTCGATGGCGCGGTGGGGATTCAGAGCGAGGCTGTCGACGGCGGCGACGGCCGCCGTGGCGGTGATCAGCACGGTGTCGGCCGCAGGACCGCCGCCGGCGGCCGCGCCGGGGCCGGCCGCCCCGACGATCCGTTACACGGAATACGGCATCCCGCACATCATCGCCTCGGACTGGGAGGGGCTGGGAACGGGCTACGGATACGCGGCGGCCAAGGACAACATCTGCACCCTGGCCCGGACCTATCTGATGGTCGACGCCCGGCTCTCCCGGTATCTGGGGCCCGATGGCAAGGCGAGCCCGGGCGAGCACCAGGACACCACCACCAACCTCAACAGCGACATCTACTTCCAGCGGATCAACGACGACCGGGTGGTGGAGCGACTGGTCGACCAGCCCGCCCCCAACGGGCCCGAGCCGGAGGTCAAGGAGGCCATCCGCGGCTACGTCCGGGGCTACAACCGGTACCTGGCCGAGACGGGTGCCGGCAACATCACCGACCCGGCCTGCCGGGGGGCGGCCTGGGTGCGGCCGATCACCGAGATGGACGTCTACCGGCACGCGCACGCCGAGATCATCATGGGCACCGCCGACGCGCTGCTGGACGGCGAGGTGAACGCCGCCCCGCCGGGGGCGTCGGTCTCCGCCGCCGCGCCCGCGGCCTCACCCGAGCAGACCGCGGAGAGGATCCGCGAGGCCATGGCCGCGAGCCGGCAAAGCAGCATGGGCAGCAACGCGCTGGCGGTCGGCTCGCAGGGCGTGTCCGGGGGCACCAGCATGATGCTGGCCAACCCGCACTTCCCGTGGCAGGGCAAGAACCGGATGTGGCAGAGCCAGCTGACGATCCCGGGGAAGATCAACGTCACCGGGGCCAGCCTGCTCGGATTCCCCGCGGTCAACATCGGCCACAACGACGACGTCGCCTGGAGCCACACGGTCGCCACCGTGTCCCCGTTCGGGCTCTTCGACGTACAGGTGGATCCGCTCAACCCCACCAACTACCTGGTGGACGGCACCTGGCAGAAGATGACCTCGCAGCAGGTCACCGTGGACGTGCTCAACAAGGACGGCTCCACCGGCAAGGTCACCCGGACCCTGTGGGCCACCCGCTACGGCCCGATCACCACGTCGGTCCAGGGAATCCCGCTGCCCTGGGTGGTCAGCGCGCACGCGGTGCGCGACGTGAACATGGACAACCTGCGCGCGCTCAACACCTGGTTCCGCCTCGACCAGGCCACCGACGTCCGCGACGTGGTGAACACCCTGGAGACCACGCAGGGCGTGCCCTTCTTCAACACCATCGCCTCCGACCGCAAGGGCGACGCCCTGTACGCGGACATCCAGGCCACGCCGAACATCACCGACGAGCACGCCGACTCGTGCCTCACCGCGACCGGCCGGCTGCTGTTCAACCAGTCGCTGAGGCTGCCGAACGTACCGCCCGTCTCCATCTTCGACGGCAAGCGCAGCGCGTGCGACTGGCCCGACGACCCGAACGCGGTCGCGCCCGGGCTGCTGGACCCGCACAAGCAGCCGCGCCTGATCCGCTCGGACTACGCGGGCAACGCCAACGACAGCGCCTGGCTGGCCAACCCCGAGCAGCCGCTGGCCTTCCCCCGGGTGATGGGCGACACGGCCGCCCCCCGGTCGCTGCGCACCCAGGAGCTCCTCCTGACCGCGCAGAACCGGATCGACGGCACCGACGGCCTGCCGGGCCGCGGCTTCACCTCCTCCAACATGCGGCAGTTGCTCTTCGCCGACAACAGCAGGGCGGCGGACCTGGCGCTGGACGCCACGGTGAAGGCCTGCCGGGACACCCTGTTCGGGCTCGTCGTGGTGGACGGCAATCTGGTCGACATCAGCGGGGCGTGCCCGGTCCTGGCCGCGTGGAAGAGCCACAAGTACACGTCGGACAGCCGGGGTTCCTGGCTGTTCGAGAACTTCTGGGCCTTCCTGCAGAACGGCCAGGCGATCGAGAAACTGCCGTGGCGGATCGCTTTCGACGCCAAGGACCCGGTCCACACCCCCAATTCCCTGGACTCCGGGAACTCGGCCGTCCGCGACTCGCTCGCCCGCGCGGTCCTGTCGCTGCGCAACGCGGGCATCGCACTGGACGCGCCGCTGTCCGCCGTCCAGAACGTCACCCGGGGCGGGGAGAAGATCCCGGTCCACGGCTCGATCCACGAACTGGGCGTACTGAACGTGGTCACCCCGGCCATGATCGACGGCAAGGTGGACATCGCCTTCGGGTCCAGCTTCATCCAGCAGGTGCGGTTCACCGCCGAAGGACCGCCCGAGGCCTATTCGTTGCTTGCCTACTCCCAGTCGGCCGACCCGAACTCGCCGCACTACGCAGATCAGACCAAGCTGTTCTCGGCCGGCCAGTGGGTGACCGAGCGGTACACCGAGGAGCAGATCGCGGCCTCCCCCGTCCTGGAGGTCAAGGTCCTTTCCTGAGCTGAGCGGCCGCCTTCATCGGCGTTTCATCGCCCGCCCGTAGGTTGCGTTCCTCACGACGACAAGGTTCACGAGGGAGGATGCCGTGACGAAGAGGTTGAGCCGGTGGCGGGCGGTGCTGGCGGTGATGGTCGCCGTCGTGGGACTCGCCGCACCCGCGGGTGTGGCCGGGGCCGCCGACGGGGGCACCGCGCCGCCGCCGATGAAGGACGGCTTCGGCCTGACCCAGGTCGGCGCGGCGCAGGGCGGTCCGACCGACTTCTCCATCACCGTGACCACGCCCGAGGTCTCGGGCAGGCACCACGTGAAGATCATCCTGCCGCGCGGCTACTACAGCGACCCGGCACGGCGTTACCCCGTGCTCTACTTCCTGCACGGCTCGCCCGACGACCCGGTGCAGCAGAACTATCCGGCGCTGTCCGTATCGGATCAGATGATCACGGTCATCCCGGACGGCGGCGCCCGGGGCTGGTACGCCAACTGGCTCAACCAGAACACGGCGATCGGCGCCCAGAACTGGGAGAACTTCCACCTCAAGCAGGTCATCCCGTTCATCGACGCGAACCTGCGGACCATCGCCACCAAGAAGGCCAGGGCGGTGGCGGGCGTCTCCATGGGCGGGTTCGGCGCCTTCCACTACGCCCAGGTCCGCCCGGACCTGTTCAGCCAGACCGCGTCCCTGTCGGGTGACATCGACCTGTCGGCCGACTCCATGGACCTGCGGATGGCCGCCGTCGCCACGGTCATCGACGCGCAGGGCGCCGTGTGCGCCTCCGCTTCCGGGTTCTGCGACCCCGCCGCCGACCCCTACAAGCCGGGTGTGGACAGTGACGCCCTGTTCGGCTCGCCCTACCCCGTGTTCAACGTCGACTGGCGGTGGAACGAGGTCGACCCGTCCCAGCACATGGACCGGCTCAAGGACGGCGGAGTCGGGGTGTCCGTCTACGTGGGCAACGGGCGCGGCGACGTCACCGACCTGGAGTTCTGGGTCGAAGGCGCCTCCAAGCACGTCAAGGAGCGGATGGACGCGCTGGGCATGTCCTACCACTACGTCGACTACGGCGACGGCGCCGCCTGGGGCGCCAACTGCAACGGAGGCCACAACGCCTGGTGCTGGGAGAGGGACCTCCAGGACCTGATCCCCCGGCTGGAGCGGTCCTTCGCCTCCTGATCTCCTGACGGTACGGATCCGCGGGCGTCTGCGGGCCTACGGGCGTTCGGGCCGTGCCGCCGACAGCGGCTCGGCGATGTCCTCCAGCGAGCGGCGCTCCGCCTTGACGGCCAGGAACGCCGCCACCAGGCCGGCGGCGCACATCAGCGCGGCGCCGATCCGGAAGGCGAGCGCGGTGTCGCCGACCGCGCCCGACCCGGTGAGGTCGGCGAAGACCAGCGGGCCGCTGATACCGCCGGCGGCCGTGCCGAGGGCGTAGAAGAACGCGATGGCCATGGCGCGGGTCTCCATGGGGAAGACCTCGGAGACGGTCAGGTACGCGCTGGAGGCGCCCGCGGATGCGAAGAACAGGACCACGCACCAGCAGGCCGTCAGACTCGCCGCCGTCAGCGAGCCCCGGTCGAAGAGCCATGCCGTCCCGAACAGGAGCAGGCCGGAGAGCAGGTAGGTGGAGGAGATCATGATGCGGCGGCCGACGGTGTCGAACAGCTTGCCGAGCAGCAGCGGGCCGAGGAGGTTGCCGGCCGCGATGACGGCGAAGTAGTAGCCGGTGCGGCCCGTCGGTACGCCGAAGAACGTGGTGAGGATGACGCCGAAGCCGAAGGTGACGGCGTTGTACAGGAACGCCTGGCCGATGAAGAGCGACAGGCTGAGGAACGCGCGGCGCGGGTAGCGCGCGAACACCGTCCTGGCGATCAGTCCGAAGCCGATGCTCCGGCGCCGGTGGATGGTGATCTCCCCGGCGGGCGGCGGGAGCCGCTCGCCCCTCTCCCCTTCGATCCCCTTCTCGACGGCGGACACCAGCGCCTCGGCCCGCTCCTCCTCTCCGTGGATGAGCTGCCATCGCGGACTCTCCGGGACGTGCCGGCGGACGAGGAGGATGACCAGGCCGAGGACGACTCCGAGGGCGAAACTGAGCCGCCAGCCGAGGTTCTGCGGGAAGAGCGCGGTGTCGAGCATGACGATGGACAGCAGCGCTCCGCCGATGGCGCCGAGCCAGTAGGTGCCGTTGATGACGAGGTCCACCCGGCCGCGGTACAGGGAGGGGATCAGTTCGTCGATCGCCGAGTTGATGGCCGCGTACTCCCCGCCGATCCCGAAGCCGGTGAGGAACCTGAAGAGAAAGAACCACCAGGACTCGAAGGAGAGGGCCGTCATCGCGGTCGCGCCCAGGTAGACCGCCAGGGTGACCATGAAGAGCCTCTTGCGGCCGTAGCGGTCCGTCAGCCACCCGAAGAAGAGGGCGCCGGAGCAGGCACCCGCCACGTAGAGGGCGGCGGCCACGCCCGTGACCTGGGCGGCGGTGATGTCGAGGCCGCTGCCCTCCTCGGCGAGACGGCCGGCGACGTTGCCGACGACGGTCACCTCCAGTCCGTCGAGGATCCAGACGGTGCCGAGGCCGATCACCACCATCCAGTGCCAACGGGACCACGGAAGGCGGTCCAGGCGGGCCGGGACGGCGCTGGTGACGGTTCCCGCGGCGGCGGGCGCTTCGGAATCAGGATCGGCCGTCATCGTCTCCTCGGTTCCCTCCTCCTCGGCATTACCCCTGCCCTGCCGTGTGCCCTCGATCGGGCCCCGCATGCGCGAACGCCCCCGTTCGGGCGTACGGGCGCACCGGTGTCAGGACGCGCCGATGGACCAGAAGACCCCGACCTCGTCGCCGGACACGGCGATGAGGCCCAGCTCCTCCACCAGGTCGAGGCCGTTGACGTAGGCGTCGGTGAGGAACCGGTGGGCCCCCGTGCCCTTGAGACCGGCCCGGACGAAGTCCCGCGCGGGCTGCGATGCCGCGTCCCGGGCGTTCGTCCAGAAACGGGCGTCCGGGCCGTACCGCTCCAGCAGGATCCGCGCCTCGGCCAGCAGGGCGTCGCGCTCCGACCGGTCCCGCACGGGCCGGCCGCCGTCCCACTCCTCCGCCATGACGGCGAGCGCGGTGACGGCACCGGCCGGCTCCAGCTCGTACAGGCGGTCCGGGAACCCGGCGGCGGGCGGGGGCTCGAAGGGGTACGCCGGCACGGTGCGGCGGGCGTCGTCGGTGCCGTCGCGGTCTATGCGGTCGTGGTCTATGCGGTCGTGGTCGATGCGCAGCCAGCCGCGCGGGTCCGGGACCTGCCGGCGCATCAGGGCGAGTACGTCCTCGGCCCAGTCCTCGTACCGGCGCGGGCCCGTGGCGAGGAAGACGTACGGGTCCTCCAACAGGCGCAGGGCGGCCTCGTTCCAGCGGCTGCGGCGGCGCCGCAGCTCCCTGAGCGTGTCGCCGACGCCTCGGGCGAACGCGTCGGCCGGGGCGCGCGGGACGGTGTGCAGCCGCCGGTACCCCCACCGCAGGAGCTCCGAGGCCGCCCCGTCCCCGGCGGCTTCGGCCGGCTCGCGCGGGGGCCCGGGGACGACGGCCCGGTTTCCCCGCCGGAGTTCGCCGGCCGCCCGCCACAGCTCCTCCAGATGGCCGTCGAGGAGGTCGAGGGCGATGCGGTGTTCGTCGGCCGTGCTCATGGGACGACCTTACGGGTGGCGGCGCCGGAGACGGCGCGGCCCCGGGCCGGGCCGGCCGCGGTCGGGCCGGGTGGTGGATCAGGCGGTGGTGAGGGCGGCCGCGCCGAAGGAGACGTCGAAGCGGTCGCACCAGATGGTGACGCTGCGGTAGTCGGCCAGGTTCACCCCGGCGGGGATCTCGTAGTTCTGGTCGCCCTTGTTGCCCTTGAGGGCGCCCAGGCTGACGTGCTTGCCGTCGTCGAAGACGGACCAGCCCGCCACCCCCTCCTTCACCGGGGCGTCGCTGAGCCAGACGCGCAGGTCCGGGCCGTTGCTGGTGTCGAGGCCCTCCAGCCGCAGGGTGCGGGAGCCGTCGGAGAGCCGGATCAGCCGCACGGTGCCCGTCGTGGTGTGCTCGTGGCTGATCAGCGTGCCCCGGGCCAGGGTCTGCGGAACGGCCGACGCTCCCGGGGGCACCGCCGAGGACGCGGGCCCGGGTTCGGCGGGGATCCCGGACGCCGTGGGGAGGGCCTCGTGGAGGGTCGCGTCCTGCCACAGCTTCCACGGCTGGAACCAGTACACGCCGAGGCCCGACACCAGCGCCGCCGCGACCGACAGCCCGGTCCACAGCCGTCGCCGCCGCTTCTTCTCCGTCACTGAACTGCCCTTCCTCGCCGATCCGTCGACCGTCCGTCGGCCATCCGTCGACCGCCAGTCAACGCGTACGCGGCGGCCGGCACCAGCTCCGGCCCGGTGACGAAAGTCTTACGCCGCCCGGTCTTCGAGCCGCCCCCGGTCCCATGAGGGCCGGTGGGGCCGGCTCACGCCCGGGTCGTGAGCCGCGCGACCGCCGCGTCGTAGCGGGCCCGGAGTCCCGCGTCCGGCGCTACCCGCAGCAGCACGCCGAGCGCCCGCACCGCCCCGTCCTCGTAGCCCGACGACTCGGCCTCCTTGGCCGCCAGTTCGAGCTGGGCGATGCCCTCGGCCTCGTCCCCGAGCCCCAGGAGCGCCTCTCCCCTCGCCATGAGCAGCAGGACCCGGGGGACGTCGGCGGTCCCCCGGCGGTCGTCGAAGGCCAGGGCCTCGGTCGCCGTGTCGAGGGCCCGGCGCCAGGTGCCGGCGTCGGCCCAATGGCGGGCGAGGTGCTGCATGGCCAGTCGCTCGATGGTCCGGTCGCCGGCCTCGCGGGCCAGTTCCACCGCCCGCTCACAGCCCTCGGCGGCCTCGTCCAGCCGGCCCAGCGCCGCCTGCGCTACGCCCAGGACGATCAGGGCGTTCGCCTCGGCCACCGCGTCACCCGCCCGGAAGGCGAGCGCCGTGGCGGCCCCCAGGTGGGTCAGCGCCTCCTCGATGCGCCCCTCCTCGATCAGCACCCAGCCGAGCACGTTCAGCACCCGTGCCTCGCCGTGCCGGTCGGCGTCGGCCCGGGCCGCCTCCAGCCCGGTCTCCAGGAGCGGGACCCAGCCGTCCCGGATGCGCCACACGATCAGCGGCCACAGCGTCAGGACGATCCGCCAGGTCCGGCCGTGCAGTCCGGCGGCCCGCGACGCGGCCACCGCCAGGGTGAGGTCGTCCCGCTCGGCCGCGTACCAGGCCACGGCGGCGGACCGGTCGCCGAACTCCCTCACGGCGGCGGGCGGCAGGTGGTCCGCCGGCAGCGGGAAGCACTCCTCGTTGCCGGGCTCGGCCGCCGCCACGGCCGCGAGGGCCGTGACGATGTAGTGGTCGAGCACGCGCTCCAGTGCGTGGGGCCCGGCGTCCAGGCTCCTCGCGTAGAGCCGCACGAGGTCGTGCATCGCCCACCGGCCGGGCGCCGTCTCCGTGACGAGGTGTGCGACGGCCAGCCGTTCCAGACACTCCTCGGCGGCCGCCGGGTCCGTGCCCGCGAGGGCCGCGGCCGCGTACCGGTCGACGTGTGTGGCGGGGTGGCGGCCGAGATACGCGAACTGGTCGGCGACGTGGCGCGGAAGCTGTTGCAGCGTCAGGCGCAGCGCCGCCCGTACGCCGGTGTCCTCGACGTCCAGCAGGGCCAGCCGGCGCGTCTCGTCGGACAGTTCGGCGGCCATCTCGCCCAGCGACCGGCCGGGCCGGCCCGCCAGCCGGGCGGCGGCCACCCGCAGCGCGAGGGGCAGCCCGCCGCACAGTTCGGCCAGCCGTCGGGCGGCCACCGGTTCCGCGTGCACGCGTTCCGTGCCGAGGACTCCGGCGAGGAGCATCGTCGCGTCCTCGGGCGCGAGCACGTCCACGGCGACCGGCCGGGCGGTGTCCGTGACGATCAGCCCCGGCAGCCGGTGCCTGCTGGTGACGACGGTGACGCAGCGGCGACCGCCCGGCAGCAGGGGCCTGACCTGCTCGGAGTCGCGGGCGTTGTCGAGGACCACGAGGAGCCGGCGGTCGGCGGCGTGGGACCGGAACAGCGCGGCCGCGCCGTTCGCGGACTGCGGGATCCGGCCGTCGGGCACTCCGAGGGCCAGCAGGAACTCGCGCAGCACCTCGATGAGGGCGGGCTCGCCCGTGTCGCCGAATCCGCGCAGGTCGGCGTAGAGGCACCCGTCGGGGAATCCGGCACGGTTCTGGTGGGCCCAGTGCAGTACGAGGGCCGTCTTGCCGACGCCGGCGGGCCCGATGATCAGGCAGACGGGCGCTTCGTCCGCGGCGGCCCGGGACAGGGCGGCGAGTTCCGCGGCCCGCCCGTGGAAGGCGCGCGGCGCGCGCGGCAGCAGATCGGGCGCGACGGCGTCCGGTACGGCGGCGGGCGGCGGGACGGTGTCGTGCGTGCGGGCGGGGCGAGAACGGCCCAGGCTGGCGGTGTGCTCCAGTTCCCGGGCGCCGGCGGCGTCCAGGCCCAGGGCCACGGCCAGCGCCCGCACGGTCCGGCGCTGCGGCCCCCGGGATTGTCCGCGCTCCATGTACGACAGGGCCCGCACGCTCACCCCCGCGGCGTGTGCCAGCTCCTCCTGGGTCAGCCCGGCCCTCGTCCGCAGAGCGTGCAGAAGCGCCCCGAATGCGCCGGTGGCCGGCGTACCGGTGTCCATGTCTGGAATGTCCCCTGCTGTCCCCTGCTCAGTGCGGTCGATCCCGACCGCCGTACCGCTCCCAGGAGAGTATGCATGACACGTCTTTTGCAGGCGAAACCTGCCGTTCCGCTCTGCTCACCGCTCGCCGCGACGGCCACCGCCCCCTCGCCGGAACCGGAGGCGGCCGGGAGGGGGCGGGGTTCGACGGTCGGGGTCAGGGGGTGGCGGGGCCCTGGGACAGGGCGGTGCGTACGGCGAAGGCGCCGAGGAGGCCGCCTGCCGTGAGGCGCTGGGCGGCCATGACGCGGGGGCGGGTGGCCAGGAACCCCGAGACCCGTGCCGCGCCCAGCATGATGATCGCGTTCACGGCGATGCCCACGACGATCTGCACGCCGCCGAGCTGGAGCAGTTGCGCCCACGGCGGGCCCGCCTGCGGGTCCAGGAACTGGGGCAGCAGTGCGGCGTACATCAGCGCGATCTTGGGGTTGAGCAGGTTGGTCAGCAGCCCCATCGAGAACAGGCGGGCGTCGGAGACCGGGGGCAGGTCGTGGCGCGGGGTGAAGGGCGAGCGGCCGCCGGGCTTGAGCATCTCCCAGGCGAGGTAGGCCAGGTAGGCGGCGCCGGCGAGCTTGACCACGGTGAACGCCAGCGGCACGGCGGCGAACAGGGCGGACAGGCCGGCGGCCGCGGCCACGAGGTAGCACAGGAACCCGACGGCGGTCCCGCTGAGGCTGACCAGGCCCGCCCTGCGGCCTTGGGTGATCGCGCGGGAGGCCAGGTGGATCATGTTCGGTCCCGGGGTCAGGGCCATGCCCAGCTCGACCAGGGCCACCCCGCCCGCCGCGGTCAGAGTGATCACTGGTCTACCTCCTGGTCGTTCCTGAGGCAGCCGATGCCTCAGAGCGCGGGAGCCGCCCACCGCGGTTCACGGACTGGTCCGACGCGCAGGCATGGGCCGGCGCGCCACCCGCAGGGTACGTTCCGGCCGTTCGTGACCTGCGGGCGCCCCCGGTTCGAGGCTTCGGGTCAGGGGGTGTCCGGGGTGAGGTCCTGGAGGACTTCGGCGGACGGCAGCTGAGCGAACGCCGCGCCCGGCACGATGAGCTTGCCGCGGCGGCGGCCGCTGCCGATGAGGACGTACGGCATCCGGGTCAGCGCCGCGTCCACCAACAGCGGCCAGGCCGGGGGCAGACCGAACGGGGTGATCCCCCCGTACTCCATCCCCGTCGCCTCCACCGCCGTCTCCATCGGCGCGAACGACACCTTCCGCGCGCCCAGCCGGCGGCGCACGGCCCCGTTCACGTCGGCCCGGCCGTACGAGGGGACCAGGCAGGCGGCGAGAGTGCTCTCGCCACCCCGCTTCGCCGCGACCACCACGCAGTTCGCCGACGCCCTCAGCAGCTCCTGCCCGTAGTGGGCGACGAACGCGGCCGTGTCCGCGATGGCCGGATCGGTGTCCACGTAGAGGAACTCCTCGGCCGGGACGTCCCCGGCCCAGCGGGCGATCGCCTCGGCCACCGGCGGGATGAGCTCCCCGAGTCTGGCGGGGGCCGGTGCGGCGTCGTCGAACCGGCTGAACATCGCTGGAAGATCACGCATCCCCGCACGCTAACACCCTCTCCCGTCACAGTCCTTGCGCCAGGCGCTCCCGCGCTCCGACCGGGTCGGGGGATTCATGTCGCCGTGGCCGCGCCCGAGTTCGAGGGCGGACCCCGGCGGGCTGTGGAGCCGGTGGCACGAGACCGGCCGGCACAGGGCGCCTCGGCGGCTGAATTTCACCCTGCGTGTTTAGCTCTATGCGATTTGGTAACAACTAGTAACGATAGGTAGTCAGAGTCCGACGAAAGGAAGGAACATGACCCTCCTCACCGTGCTCATCCTCGTCGCAGTCCTCACCCTCGTCGCGCTGCTGGCCCTGGCCCCCAGCGCCCCGGCACGGCGCAACCCCTTCCCGGGCCGGCGAAGTCACGGCGCCCACCGCCGCGCGGGTACGCGGAGGCTGACCGACGTCCCCCGCCAGCACCGGTTCCGCCACCACGCCCGCTGACGGCCCCGACCCGGTCCGCCTGGGCCAGGACCAGGACTGGGGGCAGGCCCGCTCGGCTCCGCCGACGGGCCTGCCCCCGGTCGTGCGCGACGGGGGGTTCGGGAGCCTGCGCGGCACACACGTCGAGTCTCCGCCCGCACTCCGGAAATCCCTCCACCGGCAGGTGAGTTGGCCGAGGGGGCGGGCGTCAACCCGATGTGGATGCCGCGGCCCGGCCGAGGCCGTCGAGGACGAGGTCCAGGCCGTACTCGAACTCGTCGCCGAAGGAATAGCCCGGGCGCATGACGTGGGCGGTGGCGATCTCCGTCAGGTACGGGTACTCGTCGTCGCCGAAGCCGCCCATGATGGATTCCGCCAGGCCGGCCGTCTCCTCCGGCGACCCGAAGGGCAGTGACTTCTCCTGTAGGGCGAAGCCGTAGATGTAGCTGTCGAGGACCGAGACGGCGTGAGCGGTCAGGGCCAGGGAGAACCCTCCCTCGCGCAGGCACCCGAGGACGGCGTCGTGGTGGCGCAGGGTGGCCGGGCCCGGGGTGGAGCGCGACTCCATCAGCCCGATCGCCCAGGGGTGGCGCGCCAGCGCGAGGCGCATGCCGATCGCCCGCCGCCGCATCGCCTGCCGCCACTCGTCCCCGGGCACGGGCAGTTCGATCTCCCCGAAGACCAGGTCGACCATGCCGTCGAGGAGGTCGTCCTTGTTGGCCACGTGGTTATACAGGGACATCGCCTCGACCCCGATGGCCTCGCCGAGCTTGCGCATGCTGAGCGTCGCCAGGCCGCCCGCGTCGGCGAGCCCGACGGCGGCGTGCAGGACCCGCTGCCGGGTGAGCGGCTCGCGGGACTGCTGACGGGTGGTACGCGGGGCCATGGCGGACGGTCACTCCCTGTCGTCGGTGCGCGGCGTTGACGAGCTTACGCCGTAAGTGCTGTACTTACGGCGTAAGTGGAGCACTTACAGCGTAAGTATCGCCAGGTGACGGGACAGGGGCCATGCGGAACACGAGTCGGCCTGCGGCGATTGCCGCGGGTGAAGCCGGGACGCGGACGATGACGGCGGTCGTGCAGGACCGTTACGGCACCGAACCGGAGGCCGTACTGCGTACGGCGCGGCTCGCCCGGCCGCGGATCGGGCCGCGTGAGGTCCTGGTGCGGGTGTGCGCCTCCAGCGTGGACCGGGGCACCTGGCACCTGATGGCCGGACGGCCGTACGCGGTGCGCCCGGTGAGCGGGCTGCGCGGGCCGAAGCTCCCCAACCCCGGGCGCAGCTTCGCCGGTGTCGTCGAGTCGGTCGGCTCCGAGGTGACCGGCTTCGCGCCCGGCGACCAGGTCTACGGCACGGCGGTGGCGGCCTTCGCCGAGTTCGCGGCCACCCGCCCCGACAGGATCGCCCCCAAGCCCGCCGGACTCACCTTCGAGGAGGCGGCGGCCGTACCCGTCAGCGCGCTCACCGCGCTCCAGGCGGTCCGCGACCACGGCAGGGTGCGGGAAGGGCAGAGCGTCCTCGTCACCGGGGCCTCCGGCGGCGTGGGCACCTTCGCCGTGCAGCTCGCCCACGCCCTCGGCGCCCGGGTCACGGCCGTCGCGAGCACCGCCAAGCTCGACGCCGTACGCGCCCTGGGCGCGGACCGCGTGATCGACCACACGCGCGAGGACTGCCTCGCCGGCCCCCGAGGCTACGACGCCGTCATCGACATCGCGGGCAACTCCCGCCTGCGGAACCTGCGGCGCGCCCTCACCCCGCGCGGCAGGCTGGTCATCACCGGCGGCGAGGGCGACGGCGCCTGGCTCGGCGGCACCGACCGCCAGCTCCGCGCCCAGGCGCTGTCCCCCTTCACCACGCAGCACCTCGGCACCTTCATCGCGTCCGAGCACGCCGACGGGCTGCGCGACCTCACCGCGCTCATCGACGCGGGCGCTCTCAGGCCCGTCGTCGACCGGGTGTTCACGCTCGCCGACACCGCGGCCGCCGTCCGCCACCTGCTCGACGGCCGCCACACGGGCAAGGTCTCGCTCACCCTGCCCGCCCGCTGACGCGGAGCTCGCCCGAAGGGCCCCGCCGGACCGTACGAGGTCTGGCGGGGCCCTTCGTCATGCCGTGCGGGGGGGGGTGGTCAGTCGCCGGTGTTGGTGGCCCAGACGGGCTGGTTGGCGCTGTTGTAGACGACGGCGTTGCCGTCGTCCTGGACGGACAGGTAGGAGCCCTTGTGCCAGGTGCCGGCGGCCCAGACGGCGCCGCCGTTGGCGTCGTAGACGACGAAGTTGCCGTCCTCCTGGAAGACGGCCCGGTTGGCCTTGGGCCAGACGCCCGGCGCCTGCCAGGCCGCACGGCCGTCCTTGTAGAGGACGAAGTTGCCGTCGCTCTGGACGCGCAGGACGGTCCGGCCGTTGCCGGAGGTCCATGCCTGGTTCTTGTTGAGGGTGGAGCCTCCGTAGAAGTGGGCGTCGCTGCGGGCGGCTGAGGCCGCGGCCGGCGCGGACGAGGCGTCGGCGGCCGGGACGGAGGCGAGTACGGGCAGGATCGCGAGGGCGAGCACGGGGAGACCGCGCCGCACGAAGTGCTTGATCATGGAACGAAGTTGTAGTCGGACGGCGTCGGGGGCCGACAGCGAAGAAACGACGCGCTCACCCGTACGGCCCAGCACCTTCAGCGCCGAAACGCCACTTCACTCCCCCTGGAAACCAGGTCGCCTCACCCCAAACCGGCGAAATATCCCCACACGGCGCAAAACCACCCCTGGCGGCCAGATGGGGCCCGGGAAGTCGGGGGACGGCTTCCCGGGCCCGCCGTCGCGGTACCGCGGGGGAGCGGTAGACATGCGGTGCGACACCAGAAGGAACGATTCCCCAGCCGGAAGGTCACGGGGGGAACCCTCCTCAAGGTCAGTGCCACTCAAATTCCGGACGCGGCTTGTGGGGCACTGAACGGTGCGGGCGCCCCTTGAGGCCTCTCCTTTCCCGGTAGTGTCCCCGGGCTTCGTGCCGAAGTGACCTGTTCGCGCTCTGCCCAGCGGCCCGCGTTCCCGTCACCGTCGAGTGAGGATCAATCGAGCGAAAGGCACGCCTTGGCAACATCCGCGACACTCTCACCACGCAACGCCTTGATCACTTGGCGAGGCCGCCTACTGCTCCGCTTCACCGCGGTCGTGCAGGGCAAGCTGGCCCGCCACCGCTTCCGGCCGGATGTCGCACTGCGCAACGCCTCCATGCGGGCGGCTCACCGGTGCGGCGTACCGAAGTCCGACCTGATGCGCGCCACAGGGCTGACAGCGCAGACCGTCACCAAGGCCTTGGCCGGCAAACCGACAGCCGAGTAGACCGCCCGGACAAGCGAAGCAACCGAATCCGCAGCAGCCGCGAGTGCCGGAGCCCGGAACTCGCGGTTGCCGTGCCGCTCCCCCGTCGCGGCCGTCAGTCCAGGAGTTCGATGTAGCCGTCCGTTCCGTGGACGCGGATCCGCTGGCCGTCCCGGATCAGCCGGGTGGCCGCGGCTACTCCCACGACGGCCGGGAGGCCGTACTCCCGGGCGATCACCGCGCCGTGGGTCATGAGCCCGCCCACCTCCGTCACCAGGCCCGTGATGCCTACGAACAGCGGGGACCAGCTGGGGTCCGTGAAGACCGTGACCAGGATGTCGCCGGCCTCGAGGTCGGCGTCGGCCATGTCGAGGATGACGCGGGCCCGGCCCTCGACGGTCCCGGCTGAGACGGGCAGGCCGGCGAGGGCACCCGGCGGAACGTCGTCGCGCCGGTACGAACCGTTGAGTGCTTCACCGTCCGAGGTGAGGACACGGGGCGGCGTGAGCGCCCGGTACGACCGGAACTCCTCTTCGCGCCGCCGGATGAGCCGCTCGTCCACCCGTCGCGTGCGTACGGCCTCGTGCAGCTCCTGGAAGGTGAGGTGGAAGGCGTCCTCCCGCTGGGCGAGCACGCCCGCCCGCACGAGCCGCCCGGCCTCCTCCAGCAGGGCCTGCTTGTAGACGTAGGAGCGGCTGACGATGGCGTACTTGGGGTACTCCCGGTACCCGATGAAGGCTCTGACGCGGTCGATCATCCGCCGGGTCTCATCGGCCTTCCGGTCCCCGTCCGGCAGTGCCCGCAGGCGTGACAGCACCTCCCGCTCCTTCTCCCGCGCCTTCCGCAGCCCCTGCTCGAAGCGCCGTGCGGCGGCGCCCGGCTCGAAGTTGCCGACATGGTCGAGGATCAGGGGCACGAGCGCGGCGGGGCGCTCACGCCAGCGGGGGCGGGTGATGTCGATCTCGCCGGCGCAGCGCATGCCGTACCGGCCGAGGTAGGCCTCGATGGCGTCGCGCGCCTCGGGTCCGCCCGCGAGCTCCGCCAGCCCGTCGAGGAAGCCGTCGTCCTCGACGCCCCGCAGGAACGCCACCACCTCCGGCCACGGGCGGATCACGTCCGCGACGTCGAGCAGCGCCAGTCCCATCTCGGACGTGACGTTGCCGGGGGCGGACAGCGTCAGGGTGTCGGCCGCGTTCTTCTCGCCCAGCCACGCCCGCAGGTTGTCGTTGAGCCACCAGGTGGCCTCCATCCCCGCCATGACGGCCCGAAGGCTCTGCGGATCGCGGAGGAAGCGCTTGTGCTCCCGGAAGGCCTCCAGCAGGAAGTCGAACAGCTCCGGTCCGGTCTTCGTCCGGATCTCCCGCTCCAGGGTGGCGAGGGACTGCCGGCTGCGCTCGATCAGCTCGGCGACGACCGCCGGATCGGCGTCCAGCGGGGCGGGCGCCCGGCCGGGCGCCGGCCCGCCGGGTGCCGCGCCGGGAGGCTCGGGCGGCGGCGGGAGGAAGCCCTCGCGGTCGAGGACGGTCTCCAGAGCGTCCCTGACCAGCGGATCGCCGCGCCCGACGACGTCCAGGAGGCCTGCGCGGGTCGCGGGCGAGGCCAGGCGCCCGGTGACGTCGACGAACAGCCGGCCGCCGGCCTCGTGCATCGGCGCCATGGCCGTCAGCTGCCACACGGAGAGCCCCAGGGCCTTCATGGGGTCGGTCATCATCTGCTGGTGGCCGACGGAGACGTAGACGCGGTTCCCGTGCGCACCCGTCTCAGGGCCGCTCCCGGGCGCGAGGACGGGCGCGTCGGCGGTGACGGGGACCGGGACCGGGACCGGGAAGAGCGTCGTGATCGGCCGGCTCTGAACGATGTGGAAGCCGTCGTCGGCCAGGCACCACTCGATGTCCTGCGGGCGTCCGAAACGCTCTTCGATCCGCCGCCCGATCCGGACCAGCCGCACGGCCTGCGCGTCCGTCAGCGTCGGCCGCTCCCGCCGCCGCGCGTCGGCCGCCGTCTCCCGCGCACCGCCGGCGGCCGGGTCGCGGACGGCGGGCTCCTCGGCGGCGATCGTCCTGGCGACGACCGCGCCGTGCCGCACCGTGAAGACGTCCGGGTTCACCAGGCCCGACACCAGGGCCTCGCCGAGGCCGAAGCCCGCCTCCACGACGGCGGTCTTCCGATCACCCGTGACGGGGTCGGCGGTGAACAGCACACCGGCCGCCTGCGGGAAGACCATCCGCTGGACGACCACGGCCATGTGGACCGTACGGTGGTCGATGCCGTGGCTCCGGCGGTACGCCACGGCCCGCTCGGTGAACAGCGAGGCCCAGCACCGGCTGACGTGCCGCATGACGGCCGCCGCCCCGACGACGTTCAGGTACGTGTCGTGCTGGCCGGCGAAGGAGGCGGACGGCATGTCCTCCGCCGTCGCGCTGGAGCGGACGGCCCAGCCGGCCTGCTCGCCGAACCGGTCGAGCTCTTCGGTGATCCGCGCCGCGAGGGCGTCCGGGACGGGGACCCCGGCGATGGCCCGGCGCACCTCCTCGCCGAGCGTGCGGACGGCCTCCCCGTCGTCCGGGTCCACACGTTCCAGCCGGTCGATCCCGTCCTCGACGGCCGGTGTCTCCCGCAGGATCCGCCGGAAGGCGTCCGTCGTCACGCAGAAGCCCTCCGGGACGCGGACGCCCTCGATCCGCGACAGGCCGCCCAGGTGCGCGGCCTTCCCGCCGACGAGGGCGACCTGCGCGGCGTCGAGGTCCTGGAGGTCCAACACGTACCGCTCGCTCACCGGGATCCCTCCGGGACGGCCGGGTACGTCGACGGCGACGGCGTTCGCACGTGTGGTCTCCATCCTTCGCGATGCGTGGCTCCGGCCGACGATTCTGCGCCGGAACGGGGGCCTTGCGGCAAGCCCCCCTGTGCGCTATAGGTTGGAAGTGGCAGGGAGAGTGCTTCTCCCTGCCTTTGTGCTGTTCATCGGGGGGTTGAGGAGGGCGAAGCCCTCCTGGCGCTCGTACGGGAAGTACGGGTACGGCGCGGGTCGGTGGCTGGCGGCGTCGAGGCGGGCGGCCTGTTCGGCGGTCAGCTGCCAGCCGACGGCGCCCGTGTTCTGCCGCAGCTGCCGCTCGTCGCGGGCGCCGATCAGGACGGTGGAGACGGTCGGGCGGCGCAGCAGCCAGTTGATGGCCACCTGGGGGATGGTCCGGTCCGTCTCCCGGGCGACCTCGTCGAGGGCGTCGATCACGTCGTAGAGGTGGGCGTCCTCCACGGGCGGGCCGTAGTCGGCGGTGGCGTGCAGCCGGCTCGCGGCGGGCAGCGGGCGGCCGCGGCGGAGCTTGCCGGTGAGGCGGCCCCAGCCCAGGGGGCTCCACACGATCGCGCCGACGCCCTGGTCGTGGCCGAGAGGCATGAGCTCCCATTCGTAGTCGCGGCCGACGAGGGAGTAGTAGACCTGGTGGGCCGCGTAGCGGGGGAAGCCGTGCCGGTCGGCTGCCGAGAGGGACTTCATCAGCTGCCATCCGGCGAAGTTGGAGACACCGGTGTAGCGGACCTTGCCGGAGCGGACGAGCTGGTCGAGGGTGGCGAGCACCTCCTCGACGGGGGTGGCGGCGTCGAAGCCGTGGAGCTGGAAGAGGTCGATGTGGTCGGTTCCGAGGCGGCGCAGGGCGTCCTCGACCGCGGCGATGAGGCGGGAGCGGGAGGTGCCGTAGGCGCCGGGGCCGTCGCCGGTCGGCAGGCCCGCCTTGGTGGAGATGAGCACCTGGTCGCGGCGGCCCTTGACGGCCTGGCCGAGGACTTCCTCGGAGGCGCCCGCCGAGTACACGTCGGCGGTGTCGAAGAGGGTGATGCCGGCGTCGAGGCAGATGTCGACGAGGCGGCGCGCCTCCTGGGCGTCGGTGCTGCCCCAGGCGCCGAAGACGGGGCCCCGGCCGCCGAAGGTTCCGGCGCCGAAGCCGAGGGCGGGGACCTTGAGGCCGGATGCACCGAGCTGCCTGTATTCCATGACGGACTCCCCAGACGACAGTAACGGGAACGTAGACCCGTTAAGGTGATCCCAACGTAACAGCCGATCGCCGCTAATGGAACCAGGGACCCGTTATGACGTTGTCGAGTGATGCCCCCATGCCCGCGGACGGCTCGCGGGACGCCGAAGGTGCGGGGGCCGCGGGGGGCGGGACCGTCGAACCGGGGACCGTCCGCCCCGGGGGCCGGACGGCCCGGGTGCGGGCCGCGGTGCTGGAGGCGGCCGGGGACATGCTGGCCGAAGAGGGCTTCCACGGCCTGGACCTCGCCGAGGTGGCCCGGCGGGCCGAGGTGGGCAAGACCACCGTCTACCGGCGCTGGGGCACGGTGGCCGGCCTGGTCGCCGACCTGCTGACGGATATGGCCGAGCAGTCACTCCCCCGCACCGAGACCGGCTCGCTGGAGGAGGACCTGCTGGCCAACGCCCGGCTGGTCCGGCGCACCCTGTCCGACCCGCGCCAGGGCCCCCTGTTCAAAGCCGTCATCGCGGCCGCCGCGGGCGACGCCCGCACGGCCGAGGCCCTGCACCGCTTCTACGAGGTCCGGGTCGCGGAATGGGCGCCCTGCGTCCAGGAGGCCGTCGCACGGGGCGAGTTGCCCGAGGGCACCGACCCCGCCGAGGTGGTGCGCGCCGTCTCCGCCCCGTTGTACTACCGACTGCTGACCACCGACGCCCCGCTGGACGAGGCCGCGGCCGGACGGGCGGCCGCGGCAGCCGCGGCGGCGGCCCGCGCCGGGGCCTTCGTACGCACTCCGTGAACACCGGGCCCGGCTCGGCTGCGCGGGGAGCCTGATTCCCCTCCTCGGACGCGCCCTACCGGTCCGGCACCCGCGGGCTCAGCTCGACGTCGAGGGAGGCGGTCCAGGCGGCGCAGGGTTGGCGGGCACGGTCACGGGGTGCCTCCCTCTCGGCGGAGGCGCGTGAGCCGGGGCGGACCTCGACGGCCTCGTCGGGCCGGGCTCCTAGAAGGTGCGCGCCGGGGCCGTGTCCGCCGGCGTGACGGACTGTGCGGCCCGGCCGCGCTCCCGGGCGGGGCTGGGGCGACCCCCTACGCGCCGCCGTTCGGGCCGGGCCGGGGGCGCCGGGGGGTGTGGTCAGTCGCGGGAGTTGCCGAAGAGTATGCGGTAGGCGATCAGCAGGACCAATGAGCCGGCGATGGCCGAGCCCCAGGTGGGGAGGTCGAAGAAGTGCTTGTCGATGGGCCGGTCGAGGAACTTGGCGGAGAGCCAGCCTCCGAGGAAGGCGCCGGCGATGCCGATGACGGTGGTGCCGATGCAGCCGCCCGGGTCGCGGCCGGGGAGGATGAGCTTGGCGAGGGCTCCGGCGATGAGGCCGAGGATGATCCAGGCGAGGATGCCCATGGCGGTCGTTTCCTTTGCTGCGTGTCGGGCGGAGTCGTCGGACCGTCCCGCTTTCGAGGATGCGGGCCGTCCTTCCGGCTTCCGCGAATCTACAGGACTGTAGAAGGTCCTTGTGATCAGTACGATGAGCCCGTTGCGGACGGGAGGCTGACGACGGTGAGAGACGACGCAGACGACGGTGCCGGGCAGGCGTCCCGCCGTCGCGGCCAGGGCGAGCTGGAGTCCCAGGTGCTGGCCGCCGTGGGGCGGGCGCCGGGCCCGGTCACGGCCGGCTGGGTGCAGGAGCACATCGGCGGGGGGATCGCGTACACGACCGTGATGACGATCCTGACGCGGCTGCACGCCAAGGGTGCCGTGGAACGGGAGCGGGTGGGCCGTTCGTTCGAGTGGACGGCCGTCGCCGACGAGGCCGGGCTGGCGGCACTGCGAATGCGCAAGGTGCTGGACGCGGAGGCGGACCGGGAGGCGGTGCTGGCGAGTTTCGTGACGGCGCTGACGCCCGGGGACGAGCAGTTGCTGCGGGATCTGCTGGCGCAGGCGTCGGAGCAGGGCGAAGGCTGACGGCATGGGGGTCTTCGTCTTCCTGCCGCTGGTGCTGCCGTTGACCGCCTGGCCGATCGCCCGGCTGGCCGAACACCGGCTGCATCCGCGGACGGCCACCTGGCTGCTGACCTGGACGGCCGGCCTTCTGGCGGTGTGCAGCACGTTGTGCCTGGCTCTGCTGATGGTCGTCGGGACCGCGCAACTGCCGGGCAATCCCCTGCCGGACGGCTGGTCGGATCCAGAGGTCCGCGAGGCGGTCCCCTACGACGAGGTCGCCGGGCGGCTGGCGATCCCGGCGCTGCTGGCCGTCCTGGTCTCCTGCCTGGGGGCGGGGTGGCGGCACTACCGGGTGCGCCGGCGGGCCGCGCGCGCCGTGGCGGGGCTGGCCGGCAGGTCGGTGGCGGTGCTGCCGGATCCGGTTCCCTACGCGTACGCGCTGCCCGGCCGGCGGGGCGGCGGCCAGGTCGTGGTCAGCACCGGCATGCTGTCCGGACTCGCGCCGGGTGAGCGGCGGGCGCTGTTCGCCCACGAGCGGGCCCATCTGTCCGGCCGGCACGACCGGTTCCTGCTGACGGTGCGGCTCGCGGCGCGGGCGAACCCCTTCCTGCGGCCGCTGCGGACGGCGGTGGCGTTCACCGCGGAGCGGTGGGCGGACGAGGAGGCGGCGGCCCGGACCGGCAGCCGGCGCACCGTCGCGCTCGCGGTGGGCAAGTCCGCCCTGGTCTCCCGGGGCGCGCCCTTCACCTCGCTGGCCCATTTCGCCGCCGGGCCGGTGCCGCGCCGGGTGGCGGCCCTGCTGGGCCCGGCCCCCGTCTCCAGGAACGGGCTGTCGGTGTTCACGACGCTGGGCCTCGCCATGTGGACGGCCGCCGCCGGGGTGGCGGTGTCGGCCCTGTCATCGGCCAACTCGGCGGTGACGCTGTTCGTCATCCTGCACTCCGCGCTCGGCTCCTAGCCGAAGAACCGGCGGGGTGCGGGGGGACTACGACTCCTCGTCGTCCTCCTCATCGTCTCCTTCGAAGAAGTCCCCCACCTCGTCGACGACTTCGGCTGCGACCAGGCCCCCGACGACGCCGACCGCGAGGCCGGCGGCACCGGCGGCGAGGGCGGTGCCCATGCCGGGGCCGGAGCGGCGGCCGTCGTCGTAACCCGGGCCGTCCTTTTGGGTGTGCCCGGTGCGGGCGGAGAGCAGGCTCTGGATCCAGGAGTCGACCTCGGTGTTCCAGTCCGTGCCCGCGGCCTGCCCGTGGTCGACGGTGTGGCGGGCGATTGCGTCGTGGCCGCCGGAGAAGAGGCCGCCGCGCTTGTCCGCCTCGACGACGACCTCCATCCCCGCGGGGTTCGCGAGGAAGGTGACCTCGATCTCGTTCGCCTGGGCGGCGTACCGAGGGGCGGGGGTGAGCTCGATCTCCTGGTAGAAGGGGAGCTGTTGGCCGGTGCCGGTGATGCGCCCGTACTCGAGGTCGGCGGACTTGAAGCCGAAGCCGAGCCGGCCCAGCGCCTCCAGGACCGCTTCCTGGACGGGCAGCGGACGGACCGTCAGGGCGTCGAGGTCCCCCTTGTCCTTGGCGCCCGCCACGCCCAACTCGGTCCGCACCCCGAGGACGACGCCGAGCGGCTGCCCGTGCAGCTCGGTGATCGGGGTCTCCCACGGCAGTGTGACCGTGAAGGGCACGGTGCGGTGCTCGCCCTCGTGGAGGCGGAAGCCGCCGCCGACGGTGAAGCGTTCGAAGACGACGCTGCCGTCGTGCTCGCCGTGTTCGGTCTCCGCCTCGACACGGGCGACGAGTTCGAGCCTGATGTGCTCGATGTCGAAGTCCGCGCGGCCGCCGGTCAGACGGACCTCACCGGACAGGCTGCCGCCGGGTGTCGCGCCGGCGGGGTCGAGGACCGTGTCCACGGCCGGGCCGCCGACACCCATCGAGCCGAGCAGTCGCTTGAACACCATCGTGGGGGTCCACTCCTTCAGTCATGGTTCGGAGAGCCGGGCGCCCCGGCGAGTGGCCGCCCGGGCGAAGATCGGCACTGGAAAAATCTACATGCTTGTAGAAGCATAGGGGGCTCCCCCAGACAACCCGGGCCCACGCGGTCCGCCGAGAAGGAACGGAGCGGCAGACCCGCAATGGGCGAACTTCCCGGACCCGGCCGTGCCACGCTCCTCGCACGCACCCTCACCCTCGGCGGGCGCCTCAGACGCCCCGAAGGCCATCAACTTGCTTGTACAGTCGATGAGTTCACCCGCACGGTCCACCTCGGAATCGGTCCCGTCGAGGTCCCCGACCTCATCGAAGCCCCCGAGGAGAACGGCCGCAGAGCCTACGAGGCCAGCGGATCGCTCCACTTGGACCGGCTGGAGGAGCTCGGACTGGTGGCGCCCGAAGGCCCCTTCGAGACCCTCGCGGGTCTGATCGCCGACCGCCTGGAGCGCGTCCCGGCCGCCGGCGACACCGTCACCGTCGCCGGATGGGACCTGGCCGTGCTCGACATGGAGCACCACCGGGCCGACCGCGTGGCCCTCACCGCACCGCCCCCGTCCGACGTAGGGGCGCGGTCCCGCTGATAGGTTCTACAGCTCTGTAGTACGTTCTCGGGGGAGGAACCGCACTGCCATGAACCACGTGAACCGCCCTGCCGATCCGCAGCCGGAGGTGTTCTCGCGTGCGGGCGAGATGTTCGCGGTCCTGTCCTCCCCGGTCCGCCTGCACCTGATCTGGGCGCTCGCCGAGGGAGAGCGCGACGTCTCCCAGCTCCAGGACCGCGTCGGCCGCGCGCTGCCCACCGTCAGCCAGCACCTCACCCAACTCCGCCTGGCCGGCCTCGTCCAGGCCAGGCGTCACCGGCGTCGCCACATCTACTCGATCCGCGAGCCCTACGCCCTGACGATCGTTCAGGCGATGCTCGACGAGCAGGTGAAACAGGTCTGCTCCGCCGCCGGCACGGAGGGATGACGCGCGCACTGCATCCTTCGGCCTACCGGGACCCCCGTGCTTTCGGTCTTGCGGAGGACGCACTCATGTCACCGCCGCGAGAGGCTGGACCCGTGCGAACAACCATCGGATACACGCTCGAAAGCATCGGCTACGTCATCGGGGCCCAGGGGGTCGTCGGCTTCGCCTCGCAGAGGTTCTTCGGAACGGAGTGGGGCTGGCTGCACAAGGTCGCCGACCTTCCCTCCAACGCCTACCTCGGCGTGGTCGCCGTGGGGTTGGCGCTCATCGCCGGCGGGATGAGGATGCGGAAGACCGCCCGGCCGCGCTGAGGCCGGGAGCGATGCCCCGGCGGTGGTGCGTGGGACCGCCGGGGGCGCGAACGGGGTTCAGTGGGTGGCGAGTTCCTCGATCTGCTTCGCCAGGCCCGCGGTGGGGGTCAGGATGCGGCCCAGTTCCTCGTGGCGGTCCATGCCGAGCTGCTCGACCGTGTCCTTGACGGCTTCGTCGGAGATGGAGATGTCGTCCGGAGCGGAGCGGGTTTCGTAGCGCATGGTGATGCCGGCGGAGGGCGCGGTGGGATGGGTCTGCTCGTGGGGTACGGGCCTGTAGTGCGCGATGGCGCCGTCGTCGGCGGCTTCGAGCTGGCCGATCTGGCTCGCCCAGTGGCTGGCGTCGCGCATCTCGCCGCGGCGCAGGTGCAGGAGGTAGAGGCACAGGGCACCGGTGGGGTTGCCGGCTCCGGCGGCGAACTGCCACCAGAACTGGGCCCCGTCCTCCACGTGGGCGAGGTCCAGGAGGCAGGCGAAGGCGAGGGCACCGCCGGGGTCGCGCGCGTCCTGGAACCGGGCGATGTGGTCGGCGGCCTCGGTGTTGGTGATGACGTTCTGGGACAGGGCCCACAGCTGGTGGGCGGCCTGTTCGTGCAGGGCCGCGGGCCGGCTCGCCGGGGCCGCGGGAGCCGTGGGCGTGCCGGCCAGGAGGTGGCTCCAGCGGGCCTCGGTGAGGTGGGTGACCAGGCGTTCGCGCGCGGCTTCGAGGTGCGCGGGCGTGTAGTCGCCCTGGAAGACCCTGGCGCGGGCCAGCAGCTCGTCCACGGTGCGGGGGGTGTGGGGCACGGACTCATCACTCCTCATCTTCGATGCCCAGTTCGATGTCCAGGCCCATTTCCTTGGCTATCCTCCGGCGCGCGCTGCAGCGCAGGGTGCGGACGGTGGCCGGGGTGATCCCCATCGTGTCGGCCGTCTGCTTGGTGGTGTACTTCAGGGCGTAGCACAGCACCATCACATCGAACTGCCGCTCCGGAAGGCGGTCCATCGCCGCATACAGACCGATGCTGTTCTCAAGCTCGTCCATCTGCGCCCGGAACTGTTCGCGGAAGTCGCGCAGGACGGCGGAGGTCGCGGCGCGCGTGGCGCGGTCGAAGGCCATCGTCGCGCTGGCCGCCGGCTCGCGGCCGCTGATGATGAGCTCGTCGGCGACCAGCAGTTTGTGCTGCGCCCACGCGTAGGCGGCCATGTTGGGCTGCGCCGTCAGGTGGGCCCATATCGCGGCGAGGTGGACGAAGGTGGCGTGGACGGCGCCGGCGGCCTCCTCCTCGTCGCCGAGCAGCACCCGGGCGTACTCCAGGTAGGGCTTGTGGTGGAGGGCGAGGAAGGCCCAGTACGCGTGGGGCATGATCTGGCTGGGTTCGCGCGTGCCGGCGGAGTCGGCGGGCGGCTGCTCGGTCACGACCGGCTCCCCTCGTCCAGCGCCTCGGGGCGAGCCGCTTCCCGCTGTTCGACCAGACTCGCCGCTCCCACTCGGACGCCGGCGCCCAGGAGCCGCCGCAGCAGGGCCCGCACGTCGGGAGCGAAGGCGCGTCCCGCGGCGGCCAGGGCCAGCGCCAGGCTGGCCACGTCGTGGTTCATCACAGGGTGGTGGTCCATTCATGCTTGAAGTGGGGTGAGTGCCGTTTCCCCGGGCGGCGCTCCGAGCGCGGTTGCTCTCGTGGAACAGCAAAGCCTGTCGAGTGGCCCGTTCGTGGAGACGGCAGCCGAGCAAAATTCTTCAACTGTCAGTTACCCGTCGGTCGCTCAAACCCCGTACAGGTGTTCACAGTTACCCCTCTTTGAGGACCCTGCCCCATTTGACGCCACAGTCGCACCCCTGACCTGCGTCAATGACCCATCCGGCGAACGTTCGCGTTCTCTTTGCTGAACGGAAGGCAACCGCGGCGCCCTCTGCGGCTGTGACGCAGACCACAGGACCCCCGGCCGGTGTGGTCATCGGCCGCCAGGACGGGCTGAGCTCAGCCGGTCCCCCACAGCCACACCGTGTCGTTGCCGCCCGAGCTCGTGCCGCTGCCGCACCCGGCGGCCAGCTTCTTCCCGTCGGGGCTGAACGCCAGCGCCTCGACGGAGGATCCGGGTTCGTGGGTGGCGGTGGAGGTGCCGGAGGTGGTGGACCAGATGATGACCTTGCCGTCGCGGTCACCGGTGGCCAGGGTGCGGCCGTCGGGGTGGAAGGCGACCGCCTGGACCGGGGAGTTGTGGCCTTCCAGGGTGGCGACGTCCTGGCGGGTCGCGGTGTTCCACAGGCGCACCCCGTCGCCCTGGTCGCCGAAGGCCAGTAGTTGGCCGTCGGGGCTGAAGACGGCGCCGTTCGCGACCGTGGCGTCGAGGGTGGCCAGGACGGCGTCGGCCGAGCCCTTCCGCAGCTGGACCGGCGATCCGGTGACGAGCATCGACCCGTCCGGGCTGTACGCGGCCGGGCCGTTCTTGACGTCCTCGTGCAGCGCGAGCCGGGAGCCGGAGCCGGTGTCCCACAGGTACAGGCCGCGGCCGCTGCTGGCGGCCAGGGTCTTCCCGTCGGGGCTGAGCCCCAGAGCGTGGACGAACCCGTCCTGGTCCTTGCCCGTGGTCTCCCCCGTGAACGTCCCGACCGTGCGGCCCGTGGCGACGTCCCACTTCAGGATCCTGTGCTCGTCGGCCCGGTAGAGCGTCTTGAGGTCCGGGGTGAAGACGTGCGCCTGCACGTACGGGGCGATGCCGATCCGGGTGACGCCCGCCTTCTTGCCGGGTGGCGACCAGCGCCAGATCTCGCCGTCCCCGCCGGCGGCGGCCAGGGTGTTCCCGTCGGGGCTGAACGCGAGCTCGTACGTGCCGCTCGGGCCCTCCATGACGTCGTTCTCGCGGAGCAGCAGGTAGGCGGGGACGCCGACCGCCGCGAGCCCTGCGGCCGACGCGCCCGCGATGAGCAGTGCGCGGCGCGAGGGCCCCCGGCGGGCCGGGGCGGTCACGGGGGTGGTCGGACGCCCGGGCACGGGGCCGTCGGGGCTGTGGGGGCCGGGGGCCGGGGTGTGGGGGCGGGCAGCGGGTGCGGGGCTGTAGGGGCCGGGTGCGGGGGTGCCGGGGGCAGGCGGCGCGGGGGACGTCGGGGGTGCGTGGGTTCGGGTGGCCTCGGCGGCCAGTGCGCGTGGGTCCTGCCGCGGGCCCGCGGCGGGGACCGGGCCCGCGGGCGGCTGCGGGGTGCGTCCGGACGGGGCCGCCACCACGGTCGGTTCGTGGTGTGGCGGGGCGACCCGTGCCGTACCCGCGACGGCGGCCGCGAACCGTGCGGGCAGACCCTCCACGCCGGGGCGGTCTGCCGGGTCCTTGGCGAGGCAGTCGGTGAGGACGGCCCGGAGCTCGCCCTCGATCCCGTCGAGGGCGGGCGGTTCGTCCAGGATCCGCTGGACGACGGCCGGCAGGGAGGGCGCGTCGAACGGGCCGCGGCCCGTCGCGGCGAAGGCGAGCACCGCGCCGAGGGCGAACACGTCGCTGGCCGGTCCGGCCCGGTCGGCGCGGATCTGCTCCGGCGACATGTAGGCGTAGGTCCCGATGACGGATCCGGTCGCGGTCAGTGAACTCGCGTCCACGGCCCGCGCAATGCCGAAGTCGATGATGCGCGGCCCGTCCTCGGCCACGATCACGTTGCCCGGCTTGAGGTCCCGGTGGACCAGCCCGCACCGGTGGATCGCCGCGAGCCCTTCGGCGAGCCCCGCCCCGAGCCGCAGCGCCGCCACCGGATCGAGCGGCCCGCCCTCGGCCACCGCCCGGTGCAGGGTGGGGCCCGGTATGAAGGCGGTGACCAGCCAGGGGGAAGCGGCGGCCGGGTCGGCGTCCACGACCTGCGCCGTGTGGAAGCCGCCGACCTGCCGTGCGGCCTCCACCTCCCGCGCGAACCGCTCCCGGAACCGGCCGGTGCCGGCCAGCTCCGCGCGGATGAGCTTCACCGCGACCGGGCGGCCGCCGGGCGAGGTGCCGAGGAAGACCTGGCCCATGCCGCCCTCGCCCAGCCGTCCCTCCAGGCGGTAGGGGCCGACCCACTGCGGGTCGTGGGGCAACAACGCGTCCATGAGTACCGTCCGTTGAGAGGAAGAGGGGAGGCGGCCGGTCAGGCGAGCCGCCAGAGCTGGATCGTTCGGTCCGACGAACTGAACGCCGCCGCGAGGGTCTTGCCGTCCGGGCTGAACTCCAGGGCGGAGAGCAGGGGGGCGGCGACCGACGGCGCGAGGTCGGCGGTGAGGGTCAGGGCGACCCGCCCGGTGTTCAGGTCCCAGAGGGTGATCGTGCCGCCGGTGGCGGCCAGGGCCTTGTCGTTGACGTCGTCCCCGGGACCGAGCCCGAAGCCGCCGCCCGCGATCATCCGGTGGCCCGGCCGGTACGCGGCCTCCTCAAGGCGCCGGTGCGGTGAGGTGAGGGTGGCGGTGGGCCGTCCGGTCTCCCGGTCCCACAGGTGGACGCCGGGCCCCGCGCCGCCGATGGTCTTTCCGTCCGGGCTGATCAGCACCCGGTTGAAGCGGAACGCGACGGAGTCGTCGGTGAACGTCCTGGGCTGTTCCCCGCCCTCGCCGCCGACGTCCCAGAGGAGGATCCGCTGGCGGGAGGCGGTGGCCACCGCCTTGCCGTCCGGGGTGAACACCACGCCGGACGGCTCGCCCGCTTCGAGCTTCTTCAGGCGGCGGCCGCTCGCCAGGTCGAACAGCTGGAGCGCGCCCGCGCCGGCTGCGGCGAGGACGGTGCCGTCGGGGCTGACCGCGAGGGAGTACGGGGTCGGAAGCGAGTACGGCTCGAATCCGGTGACCGCGGGAAGGGGCGTCCGGGACCGTACGTCCCAGCGCCTGAGGGTTCCGTCATCGCAACTGCCCACCAGTGTACGGCCGTCCGGGGTGAAGACCAGGCCGTTCGCGCGCGGAGGCTCTCCCCCGAACTTGGTGACCGTACGGCGGGTGACGGTGTCCCACAGCCACAGCTCGCCGGCGGACCCGGCGGCGGCCAGGGTCCGGCCGTCCGGGCTGAAGGCGAGGCGCGTCAGGGACTGCGGGTGCCCTTCGAGCCGGGCCACGGGCCGGGTCCGGTCCGGCTGCGACGCCGATCCCAGCCAGGAGTCGCGCAGCAGGTAGGCGGGTACGGCGACGGCCGCCGCCGCGGCGACGCCGATCCCGCCGAGGAGCAGCGTACGGCGGGACACGGCTCCGGCCCCGGCCTTGGGGAGAGCGGGGGCGGTGGGCGTACCGGGCGGGACGGGCGGCCCCGCCGGCGCCTCGGCCGACTGCGTCGGCAGGGCGTGGAACGTGCCGCCTGGCGCGGCCTCGACGGGACCCGGCGCGGCTGCGAAGGGGCCGGGGGCGGGGGCACCGGGCGTGGCCTCGAAGAAGGCGGGCGCGGCTACGGGGGCACCGGGGGTGGCCTCGACGGGACTGGGCGCGGGCTCGAAGGCATCGGGCGCCGTGCCGAAGACACCGAGCGCGGTCCCGGAGGCGCCATGTGCTGTCGCGGAGGCGCCGGGCGCCGTCCCAGAGGCGTCTGGTGCCGTCCCAGAGGCGCCCGGCTCCGTCCCGGACGCGCCCGGAGCAGCCCCGGAGGCGCCCGGTGCCGCTCCGAGGGTGCCGGGTGGCGTGCCGGGCGCGGTGTTCGGTCCTCTCCGCGGGCCGGTGACCGAGAGGCGGGTCAGGACCTCGTCCATGCCGGGGCGGTGGGCGGGGTCCTTGGCGAGGCATGCCTCGACCAGCTCGCGCAAGGGGGCGGCCAGGCCGTCGAGCCGGGGCGGTTCGGTGACGACCCGGTGCACGATGGCCGGGACGGTCGTCGCGTCGAAGGGGCTGCGGCCGGTCGCCGCGAACACGAGTACCGAGCCGAAGGCGAACACGTCGCCGGCGGGCGAGAGCGCCTCGCCCCGTACCTGCTCCGGTGACATGTAGGCGTACGTCCCGATGACCGACCCGGCCCGGGTCTGCGCGTCCGCGCCCGGTTCGAGCGCGATGCCGAAGTCGATGATGCGCGGACCGTCCTCGGCCACGATCACGTTGCCCGGCTTGAGGTCCCGGTGCACGAGCCCGCACCGGTGGATGGCGGCCAGCCCTTCGGCGATGCCGGCGCCGAGCCGCAGCACGGCCTCCGGGTCGCGGGGCCCGTCGGCGTCGACCAGCCGTTGCAGGGTCGGACCCGGTACGAACGCGGTGGCCAGCCACGGCGGTTCCGCCGCCGGATCGGCGTCCACGACCTGCGCCGTGTGGAACCCGCCGACCTGCCGCGCGGCGGCGGCCTCCCGCGCGAACCGCTCCCGGAACCGGGCGCTGCCGGCCAGCTCCGGCCGGATCAGCTTCACGGCGACCCGGCGGCCGCTCGCCGACGTGCCGAGGAAGACCTGCCCCATGCCGCCCGCGCCCAGCCGTCCCTCGATGAGGTAGGGGCCGACCTCCCGCGGATCGCCGGGACCCAGCGGTCCGATCTCGGAACTCCAGTTTCCACCAGGGCGTATGGACTCTGTCACGCTCGGCATTGAACCATGATCCGCCGCACGCCGCCCCGGCCGCCCCGGACGTGCAGGGCAGACCTCATCACGTGCGGTGGCGGAAAGGGGGCCGGTGCTTTCGGACGGTTTCCCCGCGTCGCCTTGTTGCCCGCACGACGGCGCTGGCAGGGTGTGGCCGCCGAGTCGGAGCGCCGCGGGCGCCCGACTCCGTACACCACGTGCTTGCCGCCCTGCTCAACCAGAGAAAGGGATCTCCCGCATGCGCAAGAACCGTGTGGGCATGGCCGTTTCGACCGCCGCGCTCGCCCTGACCGCCGCCCTGGTGCCCGCCACCGCCGAGGCCGCGCCAGCCGCCGTGCCCGTCCCGAGCCGGGAGGCGTTGGCGCGGGCCGCCATCGACTGCGGTTCCGGGAACGTCTGCTTCTGGACGGAGTTCAACTTCACCGGTCAGCGCTGCGCCTGGTCGGAGGCGGACCCCGACTGGCTGAGCGGCAGCATCCGCTGCTCGTGGGCCGGCACCACGAACGTGAAGTCCGCGTTCAACGCCGGCGTATCGAGCGCCACCGGTGTCGCCTACTACCTCGGCACGGACTACACCGACCGGATCGGCTGCGAGCGCCGGCAGCACGGGGCCAACCTCGCCGGGACGTACAAGGTCCGCTCCCACCGCTGGATCTCCGGCTCCTGCGGCTGACCCGCCCGGGTCCGCGCGGTGCGGCGGCGCGTCCTCGGGACGTGCCGGCGCACCGGCGCCGGAGTTCTCAGGCCACCCGCTCCAGTGCCACCACCGGGATGAGCCGGGACGGCTTCCAGTGGGTCACCGTCACCGTGGTCGAGGACCACGCCGCGGCATGCCGCCTCCTCAACCCCTCCGCCCGGGCACAGGCGGCCCAAGTCCCCGGTCGCACCACCCGGCTGGACAGGGGAACGGGCCGGCACCGCAAGCCCTGACGGCGGCCTGTCACGACCGGATCGTGCCGGGCGGCGATACGGGCTGCGGGGGTGTGGCGGCCCGGTCGTCGAAGTCGCGGCGGGCGGCCAGGACCTGCCGGGCGTGCTCGACCGACCATGCGCCGATGGCGCCGGTCAGCCGGCCGGCCTCGACGCCGAGTCCGGTGAGTCCGTACTCCACGCGGGGCGGGACGGTGGGGTAGACCGTGCGGTTCACCAGGCCGTCCCGTTCCAGCGCGCGCAGGGTCTGGGTCAGCATCTTCTGCGTGATCCCGTCGAGGAGCCGGCGCAGTTCGCTGAACCGCATCGGCCGGTCCGCCCGGCGGAGGGCGGCCAGGACGTACAGCACCCACTTGTTGGCCAGCATCTCGACGACGGTGCGCGAGGGGCAGTCGCGGCGGTAGACGGCGGTCCAGTCCTCGGAGGGTGCGCTCGCGTTGGTTTCCATGAGGTACCTGGGTATCAATCAGGTGCCTACTTCACAAGGGGTACCGGGGCGTTGAGGATGGTGATCACGAGCGGCCGGTCCGGCCGTCGACCCGAGAGGAGCTTCCGTATGACCACCCGTACGACCGCCCGTACGACCGCCCGTATGCGTGCGGTCAGCCAGCGCGGCTACGGCGGCCCGGACGTCCTGGAGGTCGTCGAGACGGACCTGCCGGCGCCGGGTCGCGGCGAGGCGCTGGTGCGCGTCCACGCGGCCGGGGTGAATCCGGCCGACTGGAAGGTCCGTTCCGGCGCGGTGAGGAAGTTCGGCGCGCCCCCGTTCACGCTGGGTCTCGACCTGTGCGGGGTGGTGGTGGCCCTCGGCGACGAGGGGACGGGGCGGTTCGAGCCGGGCGACCAGGTGTACGGTTGCGCGTTTCCGCCCCACGGCTCCCATGCCGAGTACGCCGTCGCACCGGTGGCGGCCCTCGCCGCCGCGCCGGCGGGCATCAGCGCGGTGGCCGCCGCCGCGCTGCCGGTCGCGGCGCTCACCGCCTGGCAGTCGCTCGTGCGGGTCGCCGCCGTCGGCAGCGGGCAGCGGGTGCTCGTCCACGCGGCGGCCGGCGGGATCGGACATCTCGCGGTGCAGATCGCCAAGGCGCGCGGCGCCTACGTCATCGGCACCGCCCGCGAGGGCAAGCACGGGTTCCTGCGCGGCTTGGGCGCCGACCTGCTCGTCGACTACACCGCCCACGACTTCACCGAGGCCGTGCGTGACGTCGACGTGGTCCTGGACCCGATCGGCGGCGACTACGGGCCCCGGTCGCTGAGGACGCTCGTGCCCGGCGGGATCCTCGTCGACGTACGCGGCACCGGCCCCGACCGGACCGCCGTCCGGGAGCAGGCCGAGGCGCGCGGCATCCGCTTCGCCGAGTTCGGGTTCACCCCGTCCGGCGCCGATCTGGAGCACATCACCGACCTGGTGGAGCGGGGCCTCCTGCGGGCCGCCGTCGACCGGGTCCTGCCGCTGGAGGAGGCCGCCGGAGCCCATGGACTCAGCGAGTCCGGCCGCGTGACGGGAAAGATCGTCCTCACCCCCTGAGGGCTGCGCCCCCGGGCGGGCCGGCCGCGTGGGTCACAGCCAGCCGTTGCGCTGGGCCTGGAGGGCCATCTGGAAGCGGTTCTCGGCGCCCAGGCGGGCCATCAGGATCTGGAGGCGGCGGAAGAAGGTGCGGCGGCTGATGCCCAGTTCGCGGGCGATGACCTCGTCCGCCGCGCCGCCGGCGAGGAGCCGGAGCAGCCGACGGTCGGCCGGCGGGAGCCCGGCCGGGCGAGTGGTCCGGCCGTGGAAGGGGAGCGCCTGCCCCCAGGTCTGTTCGAACAGGGCGATCAGGGCCGAGAGCAGCCCGCACGGCTGGACCACCAGCGTCGTGTTGTGCACGTCGGACTCCCTGATCGACAGGGACACCAGCGCGTACGCCTCGTCGATGATCAGCAGTTTGACCGGTACCGTCGGCGCCACCCGGGCCTGCTCGCCCGCCTCGATGCACGGCTCGATGGCCGTCTCCAGCCGTCCGGGCGTCTCCAGTGACGCCTTCGAGTAGACGACCCGCTGCGTCACTCCGCGGGCGAGGGTGGCCAGTGCGTCGTCGAGGGCCTCGGTCTGCGGGAAGTAGGGCGGCGACTCCAGCTGGCGGATCTGCTCGCGGGCGCTGTCCCAGGCCTGGCGGAGCCGCGGGCCGACGGCGTCGCCGGTGACCACTTCGACGAGGTGGTCGTCCTGCGCCGTGAGCCGCTGCCGGCGGAACGATTCGAACGCGCCGCCGACCGTGATCCGGGAGGCCTCCAGTTCGGCCGCGCGGTGCCTGGCGAGGATCTCCAGGCCGGCGGCGGGCGGGACGGGCGCCACCACGTCCGCGCCGTTCTCGGCGGCGCCCGCCAGCCCGGCGTCGACCAGCTCGCCGTACGCCGCGGCGAACGCGGCGCCCTCCAGCCCGGCCGCCCGCCCGATCGCGGTGAGGGGCGCCGGGGCCAGTTCCAGGAGGGCCAGGTACACGCGGCACGCCGCGGGGCCGACCCCCAGCATCCGCAGCGCCTCGTCCAGTCTCGCGTTCGCCATGCACCGCATTATCGACGGCCCCGGGGCCATCGGTGGCCGATCAGTGCCACTGACACGGCCGGGCCTCCGGGGGCGCGCCGCCGCAGTACCGTCCGGGAGTCGCCGGGGTCCCCGGCGGTCGAACCCGTCCGGAAGAAGGTGCACGACGTGGCGAACGCCCGTAAGAACGGCCTCTACTCGGAGATCTCCGGGGAACTGTCCGCCCTCATGAGGACGGGCTGGGCGGACACCGAGCAGCACGGCCTCGCGCTCGACGAGCAGGCCCCGCACGCGGCCCTGCGCCGCGCCGCGCTCTCGGCGCTCTTCCCCGGCGAGCGGCTGGTCGTCCCGTCCGGGAACCTCAAGACCCGCTCGAACGACGACCCCTACCCGTTCCGCCCGTACTCCGGCTACGTCCACATGACCGGGGACCGGGCCCGTGACGGCGCGCTCGTCCTCGAACCCCGCCCTGACGGCGGCCACGACGCGTACTGCTACCTGCTGCCGCGCGACGGCCGGGACAGCGACGAGTTCTGGCTGGGCTACACCGCCGAGCTGTGGATGGGCCGCCGCCGCTCCCTCGCCGAGTCGGAGCGCGTCCTCGGCCTGTCGTGCCGTGACGTCCGCGCGGCGGCGTCCGACCTGGCCGCCGCGCCCGAGGCGCCCACCCGCATCGTCCGCGGGGTCGACCCGGCGCTGGAGGCGGCGGTCAGCACCGACGCCGGACGCGACGCCGAGCTGGAGGAGGCCCTGAGCGGGCTGCGCCTCGTCAAGGACGAGTGGGAGATCGGCGAGATGCGCAAGGCGGTCGACTCCACCGTGCGCGGGTTCACCGACTGCGTCGGCGAGCTCTCCCGGGCCGTCGACTCCTCCGAGCGGTGGATCGAGGGCACCTTCTTCCGCCGGGCGCGGCTGGAGGGCAACTCCGTCGGATACGGCTCCATCTGCGCCGCCGGCGACCACGCCACGATCATGCACTGGACCGACAACGACGGCCCGGTGCGCCCCGGCGACCTGCTCCTGCTCGACGCCGGCGTGGAGACCCACACCCTCTACACCGCCGACGTCACCCGCACCCTCCCCGTCAGCGGCACGTTCACGGAGGTGCAGCGCACGGTGTACGACGCCGTGTACGAGGCCCAGCAGGCGGGCTTCGCCGCCGTGAAGCCCGGGGCGGCCTACCGCGACTTCCACGTGGCGGCGCAGCGCCACCTGGCGGAGAGGCTCGTCGAGTGGGGCTTCATCGAGGGCCCGGCGGACCGTGCGTTCGAGCTCGGCCTGCAGCGCCGGTTCACCATGGCCGGCACCGGCCACATGCTGGGCCTGGACGTCCACGACTGCGCCGCCGCGCGCACCGAGGAGTACGTCGAGGGCGTGCTGGAGCCGGGCATGGTCCTCACGGTGGAGCCGGGGCTGTACTTCCAGCCGGACGACCTCACGGTGCCGGAGGAGTGGCGCGGCATCGGCGTCCGGATCGAGGACGACCTGCTGGTGACCGCCGACGGCCACGAGAACCTGTCCGCGGGCCTGCCGCGTTCGGCGGACGAGGTCGAGGCGTGGATGGCCCGGGTGGCGGGCTGAGGAAGGGGCCGGGGCGGCACCGCCGGCGCCGCCCCGGGACCCAACGCGGTTGCCCCGCGGGGCCCTTGCCGCACCCGGCCGCTCTCGTACGGGGAACCAAGATGCGCGTCCGGGATCGGTCCAGCCCTGGATGATCCACCGGTGACGCCGGGCGGGGGCACGCTGTTAGGTTCGGCGACGTGGTCAGGGCCCACCCTTCGCGCCGGTCGATCACCACCTCCGCTTCGTGACCGCTCCGGCGCGCAACAGCCGGTCCGGTGGTCACCCTCGCGCGGGCGGGCCCGGCGACGGGCGGCGCGACTAGGGGCTCACAGCAAGGACGCACGATGGCGACGTTGGACCGGATCGACATGGGGCTGCGCTCCCTGCACCTTCTGGAAGGCCAGCGCATGGCGCAGCGCCTGTTCGCGCACGTGGTCGGCGCTCAGGTGATCCAGCCCGGGCGCGGCGAGGAGGAGGTCGACAACCGGATCGCCCTGATCGCCCGGGAGGTGTTCGGCGTACGGGCGGGCCGGGTCGGCCGCCGGTTCGCGCGGGCGGGGGCGAACACCGTGGTGGGCGGGCGATGGCCGGAACGGGTCATCGGCGCGCAGGACTTGGTCGTGCTGGACTTCGAGTCGCTGCTGGCCCCGTACGAGACGGGCTTCGCCCGGACCGTGGCCATCGGTGACGACCTCGCGCGCCGGCGCCTCGTGCGCGACGCGGCCGCCGTGGCCACCGGCGCCCGGAACGCCCTTCGGGCCGAAGACTCCCTGACCGGCCGCGAGCTCTACGCGGAGGTCCTTCGCCTGGCGGCGGAGGCCGGCCGGAGCCTGGGCGCCCCGCACTGCGGCCGGCTGACCGGCACCGCGCCCGCCCCGTACGAGGAGGCGGCACGGCCGGAGGTCTTCATCGGCCCGGACAACGGCCTTCCCCTGCGCCGGACCCTGGAGGAGGGGTGGCGGGCCCACTGGATCCTGCAGATCCACCTCGTCGACGAACGGCACGGCCACACCGCCGTGCACGCGGAACTGCTGGACCTCGTCTGAGACGGACGTCGGCCGGCCGGCCCCGAAGGGGACCCGGCCGGCCGACGGCGCCGGCACCCGGCGCGGGAGGAACCGCGCCCGGCGCGTGACCGAGGGTCAGGCGGCGGCGAGGGAGATCTCGGTGGCCTTGATCAGGGCGACGACGGAGGTACCGGCGGCGAGGCCGAGGTCCTTGGCGGCGTCGGCGGTGATGGCGGCGGTGAGGCCGCCGCCGGCCACGTCGACCTTGACCGAGGCCATGGCCGGGCCGGCGGCCACGTCGACGACGGTGCCGGGGATCTGGTTGCGGATGGAGACGCCGGAGACGGCGGCGGTGGCCAGGGAGACCTCGGTCGCCTTCACCAGGGCCTTGACCGCCGAGCCCTCGGCCAGGCCCAGCTCCTTGGCGGCGTCGGTGGTGATCGCCGCGGTGACCTCCTGGCCGCCCTCCAGACGGACCTTCACCGAGGACATGGCCTCGCCGGCCGTGACCGAGGTGACGGTTCCGGCGATCTGGTTGCGGATGGACAGGGTCATGAAAACCACGCCTCACTGAAGAAGAAAACGGGGACGGAAATACGCCGGCCCGGTGTGACCTGCGTTACGGCCGACATTACAGGAGCGCAAATCCGGCCACGGACGCCACCTCTCATTCGCCAACCGAACAGCCGAATCCCCCTGGCTTATCCGAGGAGGTCTCACGGCCTGATTCGGCCGGGCCCGATGACCGCCTGACCTGGGACTTTCGACCTCTGGACGGAGCCGGCCCCTTGCGGCAGCCCTGGCGGACAAGTCGGCAGATGCGATGCATACGGGTACGCTGGCATGGCAAAAGCCCGGCAGAACCGCAGAGATTCTCGGAATTGCGATCGCTTTTAACGACGCGAGGAAAAGGGAGAATTCGCCATGGCCATCCGTCCCCCGGGGCCTTCACGCCTCCACCATGCCGCCGCCGCTGCGGCCGGGGTCCTGCTGCTTCCCGCCCTCGCGGCCTGCGGCAGCAGTGACGCCGCCACCGGTTCCGCCTCCCCGTCACCGCCGGAATCGGCATCGGTGCCCGCGGCGCGGCTGACCGTGCTGGCGGCGGCCTCCCTCACGGACGTGTTCCAGCAGGCGGGCGCGGCCTACGAGAAGGGGCACCCGGGGACGAAGGTGACCTTCTCCTTCGCCGGATCGCAGGAACTGGCCGCCCAGGTCAAGCAGGGGGCGCCCGCCGACGCCCTGGTGACCGCCGACACGAAGACGATGGACGGGCTGAAGGGCGAGACGAACGATCCGACGGTCATCGCGAAGAACCGGCTCGTCATCGCGACCGCCCCCGGCAACCCGCACAAGATCGACTCCCTGAAGGACCTGGCCGACTCCAAGATCAAGGTGGTCCTGGCGGCCCCCGAGGTCCCGGCCGGCCGCTACAGCAAGGAGGTCCTCGACAAGCAGGGCCTCAAGGTCACCCCCGTCTCGCAGGAGCCGAACGTGCGGGCGGCCCTGTCCAAGGTCGAGCTGGGCGAGGCCGACGCCGCGCTCGTCTACAAGACGGACGCGGCCGCGTCGAAGGGCAAGGTCGACGCCGTGGAGATCCCGGACGACCAGAACGCCATCGCCTCCTACCCCGCCGCCACCCTCAAGGCGACGAAGAACACCGCCGCCGCGGACGCCTTCGTGAAGTGGCTCTCCACTCCCGAGGCGCAGCGGATCCTCCGGCAGGCCGGTTTCCAGCAGCCCTGACCGGGGGCGTCCCATGCCCCGTCCCATGCCGATGCCCGCATCCGGGTCCAGGTGTTCCTGGACCGGATGCGGGCATCGGGTGCCTCGCGGGGTGCGAGCCCGGGCTACCGTCCGGCTACGTCGGCGACGGCTTGACCGGCTCGACGATCGGAGCGCCGTCCAGGTCGGTCATGAAGTCGCGGTGGACCGGCTTCTTGTCCTTCGGCCCGGGCAGCTCCGGGCACGCGACGCCGTCGCCGTCCCGGTCGAGCCCGTTCGGGTCGAGGGCGTCCGCGCGCAGCACGGCTTGGGCGTCGGCCTGGGCCTTGAACGTGCCGCAGTCGACGACGTGGCCCTTGTGGACGTAGGGGGTGACGTCGATCGTGCTCGTCTCCGAGGGGGCGTTGCCGGCGCAGGCGGTCAGGGCGACCGCCGCGATGGCCCCGGCCACCGTGATGAAGGTGCGGCGGCCCGGTCGCGGCCGGTGAACCCGGCCGTCGTGGAGGCTCCGTGACTGGTCTGGCATGGTCCTAGTCCGATCCCGTGCGGAACACCGCGAGCTTCTTGTTCGCCACGTCGACCGCGTACACCTTCGCCGTGGCGTCGTTCACCGCCAGCGCGCCGAACTCGCCCGACGTGCCGAGCGGAGCCTGCGTCAGCAGCGTGGTGCCGTCGGCCACCGCGAGGCCGCCCTGCGCGACGTCGGTCTTGCGCTGCGCGACGAAGACCCGGTTGAAGTTCTTCAGCACGGCGACGGTGTGGGCCATGTTCCCGCCGGCGGCCGTCTCCGCGCAGATCGCCGTCTGCCGCATGGCCGTCGTCCCGACGATCTGGCTGATACGGCCGCCGGAACCCCCGCATTGCGCCGGGCCGGGTCCACCGACGGCATAGACGTAGACCGATCCCGAGGCGGCGCTGTAGACCGCGGAGATGGGGGCGAAGGGGACACCCACCGGGTCGTCGATCGCCGTCACACCACCGCTGCCGGGGTCGATGGCGATCGTCGTGGCGACGGGCTTCCACGTGCCCGTGGGCTTCGCCGGGTCCACCGGCGCGCACCTCCTGGCCAAGAGGTAGACGAGGTTGCGATTCGGATCGACGACGGCCGTGCCGCGAGCCGAGTTCGCGACGAGCAGGTTCCCTGTGTTGACGGCGCAGCCCGTCTTCGTCTTCTCCGACCATACGATTCTGGCCGTGTGGGTCTGCGACGAGATGGCGAACAGGCCGAGCCTGCCGTCGGGGGTGTCGCCGGAGCCCAGACTGCTCTTCGTGAGGTACACCTCGTGGCGCGCGGGGTTGAAGGAGAAGTCCATGGAGGAGTTCCCGTTCACCAGCCCCTGAGCGGTCAGCGGAACGGGCGTCGCCGAAGAGCCTCCGGCCGCGATGTAGGCGACCGTCGAGTCCCCGGTCAGGGCGCTGCCGCCGCCGACGTAGACCTCGCCGTTCTCGGGCGAGACGGCCAGGCCGGTGACGGTCGCCGTGAAGCCGTCGACGCGGGTCACCTGATTGCCGTTGGCCGTGTCGATGATCGCGACGCCGCCCGTTCCGCCGACGTAGACCCGGCCCGTGTCCGGGTTGACCGCGATCCGGGTCGGGTTCGTCACGGCGCCGGAGACGTCGATCGCGGCGCCGAGCTGGGTGTCGGTCTTACCGTCGACCACGGTCACGCTGTTGCCGTCCTTGGCCACGACGTACACGCGGTTGGCCTTCGCGTCGACCGCGACGTCGGTCGGATTCGCTCCCACCGGAATCGAGTCCTTCGCGGCTTCCGACGGTGAGGTGTCATACAGCGTGTACGAGGACTTCTCGCCCCGTCCGCACTTGTTCTCCTCGCCGACCGACACCATGTTGTAGACCGGCTCGCCGGTCAGCAGTCCGCCGGCCTTGAGGTCGTCGACCGTCCCGTAGTGTCCGTGCTTCGCGCAGTAGGCCTCCTCCGCCGTCCGCAGGGTGGCGGCGTCCGCGGCAACCGCGCTCTTGCGGCCCTTGTCCCCGATACCCCTGACGGAGAACACGACGATCGCGGAGAGGACGCCCAGGATCACGATGACCACGAGCAACTCGATCAGTGTGAAGCCGTCCTGGCGTCTGGCGCGCAAGAGGAACGGGCGATGGTCCGGTGTCATGGTGGTCGGGGCTTCCTTCGATCGATGGGTCACGTCCGGCACGGGCCTACCCGCGGGCCCTTGCCGCGTCACGGAGTTCCCCGGCGCACGGGCTTGACGTCCTTGGGTCCCGGCAGGTCCGGGCACGCGATGCCCTTCCCGTCGCCGTCGAGGTGGTTCGGGTCGGCGGGGTCGAAGCGCAGCACGGCCTGCGCGTCCGCCTGGCCGGCGAAGTCCGTGCAGTCGTAGGCGTCATTGCCGTAGCGCAGGAAGTAGCGGGCGTCGAAGGCCCGGTCCGGCTGCGGGCAGCGCGCGCTGCGGGTGTCGCCGGGGCCGCAGGGTGCCGCGGGGCGGGGAACGGGTTTGGTGTCGCGCGGTTCGGGCAGTCCGCGACACGCGACGCCGCCCCCGTCGTCGAGGTGGTTCGGGTCATCGGGGTCCGCCCGCAGCACCGCCTGGGCATCCGCCTGACTGGCGAAGTTGCCGCACTCGAAGGCCTTGCCGTGGCTGACGAACTCCTTGGCGTCGAACGCCTTGCCGTTCGGGCAGAGCACGCTGCGCGGGGTACCCGGCGTGCACCACTCCCGTTCGGCCCTCTTGGCCGGGGCGCCCGCATCCGACCCACCGCGTACGAACACCACGACGCCCAGCGCCACCGCGACGACGGCGAGGACCAACGCACCCCGCCTGATCGCGCGCGAGCGCGACGGTCCGCTCAACCCTGCCATCTCACGCCTCTGCCCATCGTGCCGCCGGCCCCTTCTGTGCGTCCTGCGGCGGGCAGACGACACTCGCCTGCCGACCATTGCAGGCTGGATGTGTGCATTACAACCACAGCTCGACTAGTTGTCAACCATTGACTACTGAGTCCGGACTGAGCACTATCTCGGCATGTGCGGCGCTTACATGCCCGGAAACCTGGCAGATGCCCAGGAAATGCGAGCTTTTGCCTGAGCCGCCCCCAGGGTGCTCGCACGGCGGCCGCCGCCCACCGGATCAATGAGGAGTAACAAATGCAACGACAGTCCAGGCGCACTGGGAGCGCCTCGCGCTCCGGCCGCAGCGCCATGCGCCGCATGCGGAACGCGTTCGCGGCGGGTGCCCTCGCCACGGCCCTGATCGGCGTCGCGGCACCGATGGCGTCCGCGTCGACGGATTCGCAGGTCGGCATCGCGAACAACATGTACCCCGCCCTGAAGGACATGAAGGGCACGATCGCGTCGGTCAGGTCGTTCACGCCGTTCGTCGCGAACCCCGCGTCGCAGGTCGGCGGGTTCTGGAACAAGCCGGCCATCGACACGTCGACGATGCGCGGGATCACCTCGGGCAACCTGCGCCAGCAGCTGAAGAGCGCCGGCCCGTACACCACTTGTAACCCCTCCTCGTCGAACAACTGCGTCGACGGGCCGCTGCACATCGACGCGTTCCTGTCGGCGGACGAGGCCAACGTGGACGCGGTCATCCCGACCGCCTCCGGCGGCACCTGCACGGCGAGCGGCAGCGTCGAGTGCAACGGCGACCCCAACAGCAAGCACCTCGTGGCCGTCGGCCACCTCGCCATCTACAGCTGCAGCGGCAGCTGGGCGGGCACGGGCAAGGGCGACGACCCGTCCAACGGCGCGACTCCCCCGCTGGCGCTCGGTGCCGACGCCAACGGAAGCGGCAACGGCAAGGCCCAGTCGCCGCGTTGCGACGCCACCCCGATCTCCGGCGCGCCCACGACGATCTCGGGCGTGGTGAGCTGGCTCGGGACGAGCGGGCACCGGATCGCCGTCGCCGACCCGGCCTCCGCGCCGTTCGGCGCGGCCTCCAAGCAGGCGCTGACGCAGAACGGGTTCACCTGGACCGACAGCGGGCCGAGCCAGAACGTGTTCCGGGGCAGCGCGTGCGACAGCGCCGGCACCGCCTGCAAGGTGCGCCTGGAATCGGGCATCAGCCAGGTGCGCGGCGCCGTGACGTCGAACGCCGGCGGCAACACCCAGCTGGGCCTGGTCGCGAAGTCGAACATCGTGAACGTGAGCTGGACGTCGAGCTCGCTGAACAACACCACGAGCAACGATCCCAACACGTGGACCGAGCTCGATTCGAGCGCCTACTCCGGCTACGGCGAGATCGAGCAGTACGGCGTCGCCCTGACCGGCGGCAACACCGGCGCAGCGACCGCCTGGTCGAACCTGTTCAACATCGACTGGGACACGAACAGCAACATCCAGTCGACCCTCGCGGCCTACGGCTACTAGACGATCCCGCGAACCGGGCAGCGGACCGTCGGCCGGGCACGAACCCCGCCCGCCGACGGTCCGGTCCCGGCGGCCCTCGTCTCCTTCACCCGGCCCTGAGGAGGGGCCTCACCCATGAACAGATCAGCACGCCGGCACCTCACGCCGGAAGGCCGCTCAGCGGCCGTCAGACGCCTCCGGCCGCTCCGGATCCCGGCGCTCGCCTTCGCGGCGGCGACCATCGTCGTGGTCGCCACCTCGGCCTCGGCGACCGCCACCAACACCACCGGCCTGGGGACCGCGGCGAGCCTCGACGACACCGGCCGCGGCGGCTCCGCCGTCGTGATCGGCGACCTCAACGAGGACGGGAAGCCCGACCTCGTGACGGCGATCCGCACCGAGGGCCTGGGCGTGTTCCTCGGCTCGGGGGGCGGCGCGTTCGCCGCCGTGACGAAGTACGCGGCGCCGCGCACCTCGTCGAGCATCTTCATCGGCTCGGCGGTGATGCGCGACGTCAACGGCGACGGCCACAAGGACGTCGTCAGCCAGGACGCGCGCGGCAACGTCGCCCTGGTCTGGCTCGGCGACGGCACCGGCGCCCTCGCCGCCGGAACGGCCGTGCAGCTCAACCCGACGCCCGGCTGCGACACCACGGGCGACAACCCGTGTCTCGTGCGCTTCCCCACCGACGTCGCCGTCGGCGACTTCGACGAGGACGGCAAGCAGGACCTCGTCACGGCCAATACGAACACGAACAACGCCGCCCTCGTCCTCGGCAACGGCGACGGGACGTTCGGCGCGGCGACGCGGTTCGCCCTGGGCGCCGGTACCGGCCCGCAGGGCATCGCGGCCGCCGACCTCAACGGCGACGGCCACCAGGACCTCGTCACGTCGAACAACACGAGCAGCACGCTCTCCGTGCTGCTGGGCGACGGGCACGGGGGCTTCGGCACCCCGTCGAGCGTCTCGGCCGGCCTGGCGCTGCCGTCGAAGCTCAAGCTCGCCGACGTCAACGAGGACGGCAAGCAGGACGCCGTCCTGGTGGCGCCCGGCACGCCGGGGCAGGTCGCCGTACTGCTCGGCGACGGCTCGGGCGGCTTCGCCGCCGCGAGCGTCCTGTCGGCGGGGTCGAACCTCACCTCCGCCGCGGTGGCCGACACGAACGGCGACGGGCACGTCGACCTGGTCGTCTCCAGCGCCGGCTCGAACGAGGTCGTCGTGCTGGAGGGCAACGGCGCGGGTGCCTTCGGCAGCCCGCTCGCCTTCGGGCTGAACGGCGGTCTCAACCCGCAGGCGGTCGCGGTGGCCGACCTCGACGGCGACGGGCGTCCCGACGTCGTCACCGCCAACAACAACAGCTCGGCGTCGTACGTCAAGGACGCGTCGGTGCTGCTCAACACGACGAACCGGACGCCGACGGCCGGTAACGACTCGTACAACCAGGTCGGGTCGGACACCCCGCTCGTCGTGGGCGCCTCCGGGGTGCTCGGCAACGACACGGACCCCGATGGCAGCGCGCTGACGGCGGCGGTCGTGACCGGGCCGGCGCACGGCACCCTCACGCTCAACGCGGACGGCTCGTTCAACTACCAGGCCGAGAGCGCCTACGTCGGAAGCGACAGCTTCACGTACAAGGCGACCGACGGCACGGTCGACTCGAACGTCGCCACCGTGACGATCAACGTCGCGGCCGGCTGCAACGGCCGGGCCGCCACCATCACCGGCAACGGGATCGTGAACGGCACGAGCGGCGACGACGTGATCGCGACCGGCAACGGGAACGACGCCGTCAGCGGTAACGGCGGCAACGACACGATCTGCACCTTCGGCGGCAACGACGCGGTGTCGGGCGGCAGCGGCAACGACTACCTCGACGGCGGTGACGGCAACGACGCCGTCAGCGGCGGCAGCGGCAACGACGTCGTCCGCGGCGGGGCCGGCGATGACGCGCTCTCCGGTGGCTCCGGCAACGACACCGTGGTCGGCGGCGCGGGCAGCGACACCCTCTCCGGCGGCAGCGACACCGACGTCTGCGCCGGTGACGGCAACGGCGGTCCGGCCCTCGCGGGCACGGACTCGGTCTCGCCCGGCGGCTCCTGCGAGACCGTCGTCGAGGTTCCGTAGCCGACGGACCGCCTCCGGCGGCTGACCACGGGACCCTGACGTGCGAAGCGGGCCCGGCGATCGCGAAGAAGCGATCGCCGGGCCCTTTGCGTTCACGTCAGACGGTCTTGACCGCCGGGCTCGGCGCGTCGGCGTCCACGGCTACGTCTACCGCGTCGAGGAAACGGCGCGCGGCGCGGACGTGTTCCAGTCGCAGGGCGTAGTTCGCGCGGGCGATGTGGTCGTCGGCCGCGTGCTCCTTGGCGCGCAGCGAGTCCTCGATCTCGTCGATGACCAGCCGTTGGCGTTCGACCAGCCGGGCCGGGCTGGTGGCGCGGCGCTTCAGCAGCAGGAGCTTGCACGTGAGCTCGGCACGGACGTCGAACAGTTCGGTGACGGGCTCGCTGAGCCACTTGGTGACCGTCGTCTTCGCCGAGCGGGTGGCGGCGTAGATCATGCGCTGCGGTCCGCGATTGCCCTCTTCGGAGCCGACCGCCGTGATCAGTTCGCGCTCGACCAGCCGTGTGATCGACCGGTAGACCATGGGGCGCGAGATGTACCAGAACTCGCCGATTTCCGCGCCTTCGGCGGTGAGCGTCGCGATGGCGAAGCCGTGGCTGGGCCGTTCGGCCATGAGTGCGAGCACGATCCACTCGGCCAGTGGCAGATCAGGTTCCTTCATAGTAACAAGGGTAAGGATCACCGGTCGCGTTCGCGATGCCGGCCGCCGGGCCGATCCGTCCGATCGGCCCGATGGGGCGGGCGGTCAGGGCAGGTCGCGGACCGGGGTGAGCGATGCGGCCGGCGCGTACGGGTCGCCCGCGGTCTCGTACCAGTGGACTACGGGGGCGCCGACGAGGATGGCGGCGACGGCCCCGGAGGCGAGGAACACGCCGAAGGGCAGGCGGGTCTGGCGGGTCGCCCGCCCCGCGGCCATCAGGGCGATGCCGACGAGCAGCCCGGCGACGCTGCCGGCCAGCAGCGCGAAGACGGGGTACCACGGACCGAGCCAGCCCAGCCCGGTGCCGAGCAGGCCGGCCAGGCGCACGTCGCCGAACCCGAGCCAGGCCGGCCGCACCCAGTGCAGGGCGAAGAAGACGGCGAACCCGCCCGTTCCGCACGCCGCGGCCATGCCGAGCCGGTCCCACTGGCCGGTGGCGGCCGCGGCGGCGAGCAGACAGGCGGCGGTGAGCCCGAGGGTCGGGTAGAGCAACCGCTTGGGGAGCAGGAAGTGTTCGGCGTCGCAGGCGGCCAGGGCCAGCAGTCCCGCGGTGAAGACGAGTTCGGCGGGCAGCACTTCCGACGGGCCGAAGCGCAGCGCCTCGGCGGCGAACAGGGCCGCGGTGAGGACCTCGATGAGCGGGTAGCGCGCGGGGATCGGAGCCCGGCAGGCGCGGCAGCGCCGGCCCAGCAGCAGCCAGGACACGACGGGGATGTTGTCCCGGGGCGCGATCGGGGTGGCGCAGTGCGGGCAGGCGGAGCGGGGCCGGACGACCGAGAGTCCGGCCGGCACGCGGGAGACGGCGACGTTGAGGAACGAGCCCACCGCGAGCCCCAGCAGACCGATGATCAAGACAAGTGTGGGTGGCATGGCCGCCATGGTGCCGCATGGCCCATACCGGTCGCTACCGTCACAAAACGCTGGATCCGGCGATGCCTCCCGGTGAGGCGAACGCCCGAAGACCGCCGACCACCTGCTGGCGGTCGGCGGTCGTCAGGCGAGGGTCACCCTCAGCCGAAGTCCTTGCAGGCGTTCGTGTCGGCGGGCGCCTTCAGCGTGATGTCGGCCTTGCCGGTGGCGGGGTTCACGGCGGCCACGTACCAGTTGGAGGCGCTGGACAGGAACCCGGCGGTCACCAGCTCGTCCACGGTGCCGTACTTGCCGGAGGAGGCGAACATCGCCTCCTCCGCGGTCTGGATCGTGGACTTGTCGGTCTTGCAGGCCGAGCCCTGGCCCTTGTCGTTGATGCCGCGGACGGAGAAGACGACGATGGCCGACAGGATGCCGAGGATCACGATGACGACGAGGAGCTCGATCAGCGTGAAGCCGGCTTCTGCCGTCTCGTTCCGCGCATGCTTCCGCCGGCGCGATGTGGCTTGCAGGTAAGTGAACATCTCTCTCCATCTACGGCAACCGCTGCACGATCGAGCACTAGTAGCAGCGTGATTAATCAGCCGTAGACTACTGAGCGGGCAGTGGGCCGACAAGAGACGGATCCGAGGAACATCTCCGATTTCCGTGGCAGATGCCAGGCCGATGACGTGCTGTAGGCTGCAACTGATTACTCAATGGCTGACAGTTCCGTGACGTGCTCCGGGGCGATTGATCGGCCGTTGCTCTGGACGTGCGATAGGGGTGGGTTCCGTGGCGAATCGCCGGCTTTTTGGACGCCGCGAGGCGACGACGAGCCCTGCGGGCCAGGACGCCGCCCTGCCCGACGGAGCGCCGGGCCCGGCGCCGTCCGAGGCCCCCGCGGACGCAGCGGCCCCGGACGCGGCCTCCGGCGCGGCGCGGCCGTCGCCCGCACAGCGGGAGCGCCTCGGGGAACTGCTGGTGCGGCGCGGGCTGCTCACCCCGGCGCAGGTGGACGAGGCGCTCCTGCAACAGGCGACGTCGGGCAAGCGGCTCGGCGCCCTGCTGGTCGAGCTCGGCATGCTCGACGAGCGGTCGCTGATCGAGGCGCTGTCGGTCCAGCTCGACGTCCCCGTCGCCGACCTGCGCCAGAGCGAACCCGATCCCGAGGCGGCCGCCCGGGTGCCGGAGGCGCTGGCCCGCTCGCTCGGCGTCGTCGCGGTACGGCGGGACGAGGGCACCCTGCTGGTCGCCGCGGGCGACCCGGGTGACCCGCGCGTGCTCGACGAGGTCGGCCGGGCCGTCGCGCCGGACCGGGTGCGGCTGGCGATCGCGGCCCCCGCGGACATCCGCCGCTCGATCGACAGCGCCTACCGGGCGCTGGCCGGTGTCAGCAGCCTGGTCGAGGCCTTCGAGGCGACCGAGACCGGCCGCAGCGCGGGCTCCGGGGCCCGGGTGGTGAGCGAGGACGCTCCGGTCGTCCACCTGGTCAACCTCATGCTGACCCAGGGCCTGCGCGACCGGGCGTCCGACATCCACGTCGAACCGCACGCCGACCGGGTCCGGGTCCGGTTCCGCATCGACGGCGCGCTGCACGACGTGCTGAGCCTGCCGGAGAACATGGGGCCGTCCGTGGTCAGCCGGATCAAGATCATGGCCAATATGAACATCGTCGACCGGCGGCGCCCGCAGGACGGGCAGATCGCCACCGAGATCGACGGCAGGTCGGTCGACATCCGGGTCGCGACCACCCCCACCATCTGGGGCGAGAAGGCGGTGCTGCGGCTGCTCGACAGCAACCGCACCCTGCTGCGGCTGGCCGAACTCGGCATGCCCGCCGCGACCTACGAACGGTTCGCCTCCCTGCTGCGCTCCCCCTACGGCATGGTCGTCTGCGGCGGACCGACCGGCAGCGGCAAGACGACCACCCTGTACGCCACGCTCGGTGAGCTGAACCAGAGCGAGCGCAACATCACCACCATCGAGGACCCGGTGGAGTACGTGGTCCCGTCGGTCAACCAGATCCAGATCAACGACCAGGCGGGCGTCTCGTTCGCGACGGGGCTGCGCTCGATCCTCCGGCAGGACCCCGACGTGATCCTGGTCGGCGAGGTCCGGGACGCCGAGACGGCGCGGATCGCCGTCGAGTCCGCGCTGACCGGCCACTTCGTCCTGTCGTCCATCCACGCCGGCGACGCCTGCTCCGCGCTGCACCGGTTCGTCGACATGGGCATCGAGCCGTTCCTGATCACCTCCACGGTCGCCGGGGTGGTCAGCCAGCGGCTGGTGCGGCGGATCTGCGACCAGTGCCGCGAGCCCTACCGGCCGGGCGTGGACGAACTGGCCTTCTTCACCAAGGCCGGCGGGTCGGCCGACATCGAGTTCTGGCAGGGGCGGGGCTGCAACTTCTGTTCCCGGACGGGCTACCAGGAGCGGATCGGCGTCTTCGAACTGCTCGTGATGAGCGACGAGATCAAGCGGCAGCTCGTCGAGAAGGCACCCGTCGACAGCCTGCGCAGGACCGCCCGCGAGCAGCACATGGAAAGCCTCCTGGACGGGGGCGTCCGCCTGGTCGAGGAGGGGACCACGACCATCGCGGAGATCATGTCCAGCGTGTACGTGGTCTAGGCCGCCTCCTCCCCACCTCTGACGACACGAACCTCTGACACCGAACAACCAGGAGTGCACCGGCATGGCCACCTTCAAGTACGTCGCGGTCGGCCCGGACGGGAAACAGGCCGCCGGCGTGCTCAAGGGCTCCAGCGTCGACGGCGTCACCGACAGCCTGACCCGGCAGGGCTACGAGGTCCGGTCGGTCAAGGCCGAGGGCCGCAACCTGCTGCAGCTCGAACTCACCGCGGAGAAGGTCGACCTGGTCGAACTGAGCAACTTCTCCCGCCAGATGGCCACCTTCATCAAAGCCGGAGTGCCCATCCTCGACGCCCTGGAGATCATCCGCGCCGAGACCAAGGACAAGAAGCTCGGCAGGGTGCTCGTCGACGTCATGGACTCGCTGCGCTTCGGCGAGAGCTTCGCCGCCTCGATGGCCGTTCACACCAAGGCGCTCCCGCCCTTCTACATCTCCGTCCTGCGCTCGGCTGAGGCGACCGGTGAACTCGACGTGGTGATGGCCCAGTTGTCCCGCTACATCGAGCGCGACGTCGAGGGCCGGCGCACCATCCGCTCCTCCCTGACCTATCCGAGCCTGGTGATGGTCCTGGCCCTCGCCGTCGTCCTCGTCCTCGTGATCTTCGTCCTCCCCCGGTTCAAGGTGTTCTTCGCGTCCTTCCACGCGGAACTGCCGCTGCCGACCCGGATCCTGCTGGGCTTCACCGACTTCGTCACGGCCTGGTACCCGGTCATCACCGGTGTGCTCCTCGTGCTCGTCGTGGCGCTGGTCGCCGGTCTGCGGACCGAGCGGGGACGGGTGCTGCGCGACCGCTTCCTGCTGGCGACGCCGGTAGTCGGCGACGTGGTCCGCTTCATGGTCATCGAACGGTTCTGCCGCATCCTGACCTCGATGATCAAGGCCGGTGTGCCCATCCCGGAGGCCCTCGACCTGGCCGCCGCGGGTGCCAACAACCTCGTGTACGAACGGTCCATCGGCAACGCCCGGACCGAGATGCTCGAAGGCGGCGGCATCTCCCAACCGCTCTCCCGCACCAGGCTGTTCCCCGGAGCGGTCACCCAGATGATGCGCGTGGGCGAGGAGACCGGAACCCTCGACGACCAGCTCGAGAACGTGTCGGAGTTCTACGAGAAGGAACTCCAGCACAAACTCAAGCGGCTGACCAGCCTGTTCGAGCCGGCCGTGGTCATCATGGTCGGGGTCGTCGTGGGGTTCGTGGCCGTCGCCCTCATCTCGGCGATCTACGGCGTCTACAACCAGGTCGAGGTCCAGTGACCGGCCCGGCCCGCGGCCCGCGGCTGCGCCGCGGTGAAGAGGGCGAGACCCTGGTCGAGGCCCTCGTCGCCGTGGTGCTCATCGGCGTCGCCTTCGTCGCCATCCTCGGGGGCATCGGCACCGCGATCGTCAGCTCGGCCGCGCAGCAGAAGGTCACCACCGCCGACTCGGTCGTCCGCAGCGCCGCCGAGAAGGTCGTCAGCGCCCCGTACGTCGCCTGCGCCCGCGGCTACGAGACCCCCGCGCCGCCCGCCGGGTACAGCGTGACGGTCGAGATCGAGTACTGGGACGGGGTGGGTGCGTTCGGCCTGCCCTGCCCGGCGGCCGACACCGGAGTGCAGAAGGTGACGCTCACCGTGCGCGCGACCGGCCCGCACCCCGTCAAGGACACGAGGCTCGAAGTGGTCAAGCGGGAGGCGATGCTGTCGTGAGGAAACGACCGCCGGCCAGGCGCTCGGAATCGGGGTTCACCCTGACCGAACTGCTGGTCACGATCGTCATCGTGGGGGTCATCGGGACGCTGCTGTCCAAGGCGATCATCCTCGGACTGCGGTTCACGGCCGGCACCGAGAGGCGGGTGGCCGCCACCGGCGCCGTGGGAACGCTCCAGCGCTACTTCTACGGCGACGTGCAGAGCGCGGACCGGGTCACGACCACCCCCGCCTGCGGCGCCGCCGGCGTGATCGTCCACCTGAGCGGGCCCGGCACCGACGTCGTCTACACCTACGACCGGCCGACCGGCACCCTGAACCGCCTGAAGTGCACGAGCGGGGGCGTCGTCACCACGCTCCTCGGCCGGCTCGCCCCCACCGCACCGGCCGATCCGGTGACGCTGACCTGCGGTGCCGAGACCTCGTGCACCACGCCCACGGAGGTAACGCTGACCGTGCAGAGCGACCCCGCCGCACCCCCGACGGCCCTCACCGCCGTCCGACGGTCGAGCGCGTCATGACCGGCCGCCCCGCCCCGAGCCGCAGCCCCGCCCCGCCCCGGCGCCTCGATCCGCCCCGCCGGCGCGATGACGAGCAGGGCGCGACGCTGGTCCTCGCGCTGGCCTTCGTCGTCGTGTTCACCCTGGTCGCCGTCTCCCTCCTGTCCTTCGCCGGCACGGGGCTGAAGGCCGCCGGCGCCTACGCCGACCAGGGCAGGCGGAGCTACGGCGCCGAGGGCGCCACGCAGCTGGCGATCGCGAACTTCGCGCAGGGCAACCCGTGCGCCGACTACACCGCCCCGCCGCTCAACGGGCAGCGGATGACGGTCCACTGCGACCCCCTCAACGCGTCCGCGGCCACCACGCGCGCGACCCAGCCGCAGGAGGCCCTGCGCAGCCTGGGCCAGGCGGCCGGGGACGGCGTCCACGTGACCACGCCCGGCCTGCGCGTGCAGGGCGGCGTGTTCTCCCGGTCGGACGTCACCACCAGCGCGGGCGCCTCGATGCTGGTGTCGGGGGACGTGTCCGCCGTCGGCGACTGCTCCCGTGCCGTATCGCAGACCCCGCTGTCCCCGGCCCAGGCCCCGTACGCGCACGACTGCGCCAACGACACCCCGCCGGCTCCCGCCGACCCGGTCGTGGGCGCCGACCCGGACCACGCCCCGCCCGTCACGGCCGTCCCGGTCCGGCGGACGGTGCCCGCGTGCCCGGCCCCCGGTTCCTGGCTGGTGCGGCTGCAGCCCGGTCACTACGACGACGCCGGCGCCCTCACCCGGCTCACCGGCGGCGACTGCCCCGGCGTCGTCGTCTGGCTGCAGCCGGGCGTCTACTACCTCGACTTCACCTTCACCGGCGGCACCCCGGTCTGGACGGTCGGCGATCCCACGGTCAGCGTGGTCGGCGGCACGCCGGCGGGCTGGGATCCCGGTGCCACCACCCGCCCGGCCGTCCCCGCTCCCGGCGGTTGCGACAGGACGCGGCCCGAAGGCGTCCAGGTCGTGATGGGCGGCGAGAGCCGGTTCCAGGTCGACCGCGGACACGCCGAACTGTGCGCCCCGGTGACCCCGGACGCGCAGCAGGTGGCGGTGTACGGGGTCCAGCCGCCGAAGCCGTCCCACACGCTGAAGCCGACCGGGGTGGTCGCGAACACCGGGTTCGCCGACCCGGTCCACGCGCTGACCGGCGGCGAGCGGCCCACCGCGCCCGGGTGCGCGCAGCCGACGGGCACCGCGGGCTGCACGGCCGACGCCGTCCTCGACCCGGCCCAACGCCGGTCGGCCTCGGTGCGGTTCGCCGGCTTCACCCCGAAGGTGCCGCCCGGCTCGGTCGTCACCGGCGCGACACTGCACGTCCGGCACCAGGACGAGGGGAGCCTGACCGCCCCCGGCGCCGTGAAGGTCACCACCGGCGTCGGCGCGGACACCTGCCGTACCGACGACCTGCCCCGGCACACGGCGCTCGCCACGGATCCCCCGATCGACCTGCTGGGCGCCTGCGGGCTCACCGACCCGGCCCGGCTCGCCGGCCTGACGGTGACCTACGCCGCCGCCCTGGACGCCGGCGGCACCACCGCCACGGAACGCCTGGACGGCATCTGGCTGGAGGTCGCCTACCGCACGCCGACCACCTTCAAGCCGGCCTCCGTGTCCGCGTCGACCGGGTTCACCGCCGCCGGCACCGCTCCCGACAACGCCCTGGAGATCGGCGAACAACCGTCGGCTGCGGTGGCGGGCGCCGATCTGACCACGGCGGCCCCGTCCGCCTCGATCACCCTGGCCGGATTCGGCCGGCCGCCCCTGCCGCCGGGGTCGACGGTCCACTCCGCCGTGCTGCGGGTGGCCCATCGGGAGACCGGCGACGCGGCGGCGCCCAGGATCCACGTCGCCCCGGCGGGCGGCGGAGCCGGGTGCGCCGACCTGCCGCTGACCGCGCGGGCCGCCCTGGGCGACGACCGCGTCGACCTCAAGGCATGCGGCATCGCGGACCCGGCCCGGCTGACCGGCCTGACCGCGACCTACACCGCCGCACTGGACGGGGGCGGCGCCCTGGGGGCCGATTCCCTGGACGGCGTATGGCTCGAAGTCGTCTACGACCCGCCGGCGCCCCGGCCGGCGACCAGCGCCAAGTCGACGACGTTCACCGCCGCGGCCAACGCCCAGGCGATCGACGGCACCGACACGGCCCGCGCCGCGCTCGACCCCGGCAGACCGACCGCCGCCATCGACCTCGGCGGCTACGACACCCCCGCGCTGGTCCCCGGCTCGGTCTTGGAGGGGGCCACGCTGCACATCGCGCACCGCGACGATCCCGGCGCGGCCGGAGGACCACCGCCGACGGTCTCGGTCACCCTGACCGGCCCCGGCCTGCCCCCCTCGTGCGCCGGCCCCCGGACCCTCGCCCCGCGCCAGGGCTCCCTGGGCACCGACACCCTCGACCTGGTCGCCGCCTGCGGACTGACCGACCCCGCGCAGCTGAACGGACTGGTCGTGACCTACACGGCCGCCCTCGGCGCCGGCGCCACCGGCGCCACCGCCCAGCTCGACGGCACCGCCCTGGACCTGTCGTACCGGCCCCCGGTCCCGGCATCGCCCGCCAGGGCGACCAGCACCGCGGCGCCCGGCACCGCGGCGTTCCCCGCCCCGGGGAACGCGACGGCGATCGACGCCACCACCTCGGCCGTGACGCTGTCCACGGCCACCCCCTCGGCATCGGTCCGGCTCGACGCGTTCGCCGTGCCGCCCCTGCCGGCGGGGGCGGTGGTCGACAAAGTGGTGCTGCGCGTAGCGCACCAGGACGACGACACCACCCCGGCACCGCCCACGCCGCCCACGCCGCCTTCGCCGACGGAGCCACCCGCGCCGGCGCAGCCGCCCGCGGCCGCACTGGCCGTCTCCGGCACCGGTACCGCCTGCGACGCGGTCCACGCCCTGACCGCCCGCAAGGGGGCGCTCGGCGTCGACGTCGTCGACCTCGGCGCCTGCGGGGTCACGAAGGCCGGCCAGTGGTCCGGGCTCGCCGTCGACTACACCGCGAGGCTGGGCACGGGCAGTACCGGCGCCGTCGACCGGCTCGACGGCGTCGAGCTCGACGTCGTCTTCCGGGCCCCTTCCCTCAGGCCCCTGTCCGGCTGCCTCACCACGGGCGACCGCTGCCCGGTGCTGAAGTCGACCGACACCGCCGACACCGCCGCCGATCACAGCCGCCTGGTGGTCGACGGCACCGTCTACGCGCCGTCCGCCGCCGTCGACCTGTCGATGAGCCAGGTCGCCTCGCAGGTCGTCACCCGCGGCCTCATCGCCCGGACCATCGCCCTCGGCATCCGGCCGGCCGCCGGATACCTCCGCCCGGTCATCGGGATCCCGCCGGAGCCGGTGCTGTTCACCGCCTATCCGGCCGTGACCGCGCAACCGGCGTCGGCCACCGCGGTCAGCGGGTTCACTCCCCCGGCTCCCGGCGCGCCCGTCGACGTGACGGCCGCCGCCGTCCCCGGCGGCGGCCGGGCCTCCGTCACCCTCGGCGGCTACGCCCCGCCGGCACCGGCCCCGACCGGACCTCTCGACCACGCCGTCCTGCAGGTGGCGCACCAGGAGGAGGGCGACGTGCGGTCGGTGAGGGTGTCGGTGGACTTCGCCGGCAGCACCTGCGCCGGCGACGGCGACGCGCTGGACGTGCCGGTCCGTCCCGGCGCGGGCGGCCCGGTGCCCGACCGGATCGACCTGGCGCCGTGCGGCCTGACCCGGGCCTCCCAGCTGGCCGGGCTGACCGTGACCTACACCGTCACCGCCGGCGCGGGCGGCGCGACCGAGCACCTCGGCGGTACCAGGATCGACCTGCTGTCCGGTCCGCTCCTGCGGGCCGCCGTGTCCTTCGACGGCCACGCCGCCACCGTCAAGCAGTGGACGGTCCTGCCGTGAACGAGCACACCACCTTGGAGACCACCATGCCCGGGCCGAGTTCCGCGACCATCGACCACCTGCTCGCCGAGCTGTGGGAGCGGGGCGGCAGCGACCTGCTGCTCACCTCCGGATCGGCGCCGTTCCTCCGCGTCGACGGCGCCCTGCGTCCGGTCGAGGGGGCCGCGCTGACCGAGCCGGAGGCCGACCGCCTGGTGACCGGGGTGCTGGGCGAGGAACTCACGGAACGGTTCCGCCGGGAGAAGCAGGTCGACTTCTCGTTCAGCTGGGGGGAGCGGGCCAGGCTGCGCGGGAACGCCTTCGTACAGCGCGGGGCGTCCGCGCTGGCGCTGCGGATCATCCCGTTCGACGTGCCCTCGTCCGAGCAGCTCGGCCTCCCCCCGGTCGTCCTCGGCTGGGCGGGGATGCCGCGCGGGCTGGTGCTGGTCACCGGGCCGACCGGATCGGGGAAGTCGACGAGCCTGGCGGCGCTCCTCGACCACGTCAACACGCACCGGCCGGCGCACATCCTCACCATCGAGGACCCGATCGAGTACCTGCACCGGCACAAGCGCTCGGCGGTCAGCCAGCGCGAGGTCGGCACCGACACCGACTCCTTCCCCGCCGCGCTGCGTTCGGCCCTGCGCGAGGATCCCGACGTCCTGCTCCTCGGCGAGATGCGCGACCCGGAGAGCATCTCCGCCGCGCTGACCATCGCCGAGACCGGGCACCTGGTGTTCGCCACGCTGCACACCAACGACGCGTCGCAGACGCTGGACCGCATCGTCGACGTGTTCCCGGCCGAGCAACAGCCGCAGATCCGGCTGCAGTTGGCGCACACCCTGGTCGGCATCCTGAATCAGGCCCTGATCCCCCGGACCGGCGGGGGCCGGGTGGCCGCCTTCGAGGTGCTGGTGGGCACGCCGGCGATCCGCAATCTGATCCGCGAGGGCAAGACCCGCCAGATCCGGAACGTGATCGCGACCGGCCACCGCGACGGCATGCAGACCCTGGAGGCCTGCATCAACGCCCTCGTCGCGGCGGGCGTCGTCGCCTATGAGCAGGCCGTACCGCACACGGCCTACCCGGAGGACATCCGGCGGCCCGGCGGCCCTTGTCGCTAGCTCCAATTCCCCCTGCTCAGGCGAGGCCGCCTTTGGCTAATGAGCCAAGCATCTGCCAGGAGATTGTCGAATTTAAGCCGCAGATGCAGGATGGAGCGTCAAGGTGTGCGGTCGAGGAGGTGGCGGGTGAACGGTCCGGAGCAGAGCGTCGGCGGCGTCCGCGGGTGGCTACGCGGTCTGGAGGTCTTCTCGGGGCCGCTGCCCGAGTTCCTTCCCGAGGAGGCTCCGGACGACCCGGTCCGCCTCTTCCTGGTCTGGCTGTCCGACGCGGTCGCGGACGGTCTGCCCGATCCGCACGCGATGACCCTGTCCACGGTCGACGAGGCCGGCGACCCGGACGCCCGGGTGCTGATCCTCAAGGACGTGGACGCCTCGGGATGGCGGTTCGCCGGACACGCCTTCAGCCCCAAGGGGCACCAGCTGTCGGTCCACCCGCGCGCCGCCCTGACCTTCTACTGGCCCGGGCACGGCCGCCAGGTCCGGCTGCGCGGCCCCGTCACCCCCGGCTCGGCACGGGACAACGCCGAGGACTTCCTCGCCCGCTCGCCCACGGCCCGCGCGGAGGCCCTGCTCGGCCGCCAGAGCCAGTACCTCGCCGACCCCGCCGAACGCGACCAGGCCCTGGAGAAGAGCCTGGGCCTGATCGGCAGGGACCCGTCGCTCGTCGACTCCGCCTGGACCCTCTACACCCTCGCGCCGGTGGAGGCCGAGTTCTGGCAGGCGTCGGCGGACCGCGTCCACACCCGCCTGCGCTACGAGCGCACCCCGGCCGGCTGGGCCCGGTTCCCCCTCTGGTCGTGACCGACCTCCGGGCAAGACGGCAGAGAAGCAGAGAAAGAGAACGAAGGCGATGGCGATACCCGACCGGATGGACGAGCGGCTGCGCGCCCTGGGCCTGGTGGAGGCCCAGCGGAAGGCGGAGGCCCTGTTCGCCGAGGTCACCCGGCGCGGGCTGATCGCGGCGGGCGGCAGCGAGTACGAGGTGACCGACCGGATCGGGGACCTGGCCCGGGAGCTGCTGGGCCGGCACGTACGGTGGCCGGGGCGGCTCGTCCGCTCCGGGCCGCACACGGTGCTCCCGTACGGCGACGAGCCGCCCGCCGACCGGGCCATCGGCCCCGGTGACACGGTCACCGCCCATTTCGGTCCGCTGCTCGCGGGGGACGGGACCGACTTCGCCCGCACCGTGGTCCTCGGCGACGATCCGGCCGGGACGAGGCTGCGCGAGGACCTTCCGCGGCTGTTCGCCGCGGGCCGGGAGGCCTTCCACGCGGACCGGCGGATCACCGGCCGGCAGCTGTACGAGGAGCTGCGGGCCCTCGCCGCCAAGGCGGGCTGGACCCTCGGGGGATGGCACGCCGGTCATGTGGCGGGCGAACCCCCGGCCGCCAACCCGATGTGCGCGCGGGCCGACGCCTACATCTGGCCGGACAACGACCGGCCGCTGCGGCGTACGACGCCGGACGGCTGGGAGGCCCACTGGCTCCTGGAGCTCCACCTGGTCGACGAGCACGCGGGCGTCGGCGGTACGCACAAGGCCCTGCTCGACCTGTTCTGAGCACCGCTCACGCCCGGAGGGGGCGGTCTAGGCGCCGTCCTCGTCCTCCTGGTAGGAGTGGCGCCGTCCCGTCCACGGGTCGGCGATGTTGTGGTAGCCCCGCTCCTCCCAGAAGCCGCGTCGGTCCTGGTTCATGTACTCGATCCCGCGCAGCCACTTCGGGCCCTTGTAGCCGTAGAGGTGCGGCACGACCAGGCGGAGCGGGAAGCCGTGTTCGGCGGTCAGCGGCTCGCCGTCGTGGTGGGTGGCCATGAGCGTCCGCTCGGCACGGAAGTCGGCGAGGCGCAGGTTCGCGCTGTACCCGTACTCCGCCCAGGCCATGACGTGCGTGACCTCCGGGGCCGGCGGAGCCAGCTCCAGCAGGGCGGCGGCCGGCACTCCGAAGAACTCGTGGCCGGTCGTGGTCGTGCCGGAGGCGCAGTGGAGGTCGGTGGTGATCGTCGCCGTGGGCAGGGCGGCGATCTCCTCGAAGGTCCAGGAGTACTTCTCTCCGGTCGCGGTGGCCCCGAAGACCTGGAGGTTCCAGCGGGCGGCCCGGAAGCGGGGCACCGGCCCGTAATGGGAGACCGGCCATCCCCTGACCAGGCGCTGTCCTGGAGGGAGGGGTTCACTCCACACCACGTACCTCGGCTCTCACGTGCTCTGCACCGGCATCGACGGACGAATGAGGCATCAGCCTCGCAGATGCGAGCCATTCTGGCAGATTCACCTCTTGGGTGACCGCGGGGTCAGTGCACCGGCTGGGTGGCGGTCTCCGCGGGGGCCGGTGCGGGGGTGCGGCCCAGGTGGTTGAAGGCGAGGTTGAGGAGGACGGCGACGACGCAGCCGGTGCTGATCCCGGAGTCGAGGATGATGCGCAGGCCTTCGGGGACGGAGTGGTAGAACGTCGGGGCGGCCATCGGGATGATGCCGGCGCCGAGGGAGACGGCGACGATGAGGACGTTGTCGCCGTGCTCCAGCGAGGCCCTGGTGAGGTTCTGTACGCCGCTGGCGGCGATGGTGCCGAAGAGGGTGATGCCGACGCCGCCCAGGACCGGCTGGGGTATGAGGGCGACGAGCGAGGCCAGCACGGGGCAGAGGCCGAGCAGGACGAGGATGCCTCCGGCCGCGGCGACGACGAAGCGGCTGCGGATCTTCGTGATGGCGACCAGGCCGACGTTCTGGGCGAAGGCGCTGGCGGCGAAGGCGTTGAAGAAGGGGCTGAGGGCGGTTCCGAGGCCGTCGGCGCGCAGGGCGGCGGCCAGCGTCTTCTCGTCCGCGGGCCGGCCGACGATCTCGCCGAGGGCCAGGACGTCGGCGGTGGTCTCCGTCATGATCACGAGCATGACGATGCACATGGAGATGATCGCGGCGACGGTGAACTGGGGAGCGCCGAAGTGGAACGGGGTGGGGAAGCCGATGAGGGCGGTGTGGGTGATCCCGCTGAAGTCGGCCACGCCGAGCGGCAGGGAGAGCAGGGTGCCGGCGATCAGCCCGAGCAGGATGGACAGCTGCTTGAGGAATCCGCGCAGCAGGCGCCGCAGGACGACCGTGATCAGGAGGCTGGCGGCGGCCAGGCCGATGTTGGTGAGGCTTCCGTAGTCGTCCGCCTTGCGGTTGCCGCCCTGGGCCCAGTTGAAGGCGACCGGCAGCAACGACACGCCGATGAGGGTGATGACCGTACCGGTGACGATCGGCGGGAAGAAGCGGACCAGCTTGCAGAACCAGGGCGCCAGGAGGAATCCGAGGAGTCCGGCGACGATCACCGCCCCGTAGATGACGGGCAGCGCGTCCTCGGGGCTCTGCGCCTTGGCGATCGCGAGCATCGGCGCGACGCCGGCGAAGGAGACCCCGTTGACGAAGGGCAGGCGGGAGCCGATCTTCCAGAAGCCGAGGGTCTGCAGGAGCGTGGCGATGCCCGAGGCGAACAGGCTCGCGCTCATCAGGAAGGCGATGTCGGCGGTGGACAGGCCGACGCCGATGCCGACGACGAGGGGCGGTGCGACGACGCCCGCGTACATCGCGGCGACGTGCTGCAGCCCGGCGCCGATCAGCTTGGCCGGGGGCAGGGTCCGGTCGACGGGATGCGTGGCCGCCTCGGGCTCGGGGTTCTGGGTTTCGTTCATGTTCAGGTCGCTCCTGGGCTGGACATGACCAGCGGCACGGCCGGCGCCGCACACCGCGCCGGAGGCGCGGGTACGGGGCCGGCCGCGCGGCGCGCGGTCGGCTGCGAAGGGCACGGGCACGGCTGCGGACGCGCCGGAGCGGCCGGGCGTGCCGGTGGGGTCGAGGCTTCGGTGGCGCGCGATGCGCGGGGGCGTCGGGCGGACTCGTGACCGGAGGCCCGGCGGGCCTGATGCAGCGGGAGTCCGGCGTACGCGGAGGGGGTGGACCGGCGGGCCGGGACGGGGATGGTGTCCCGGGCTGTGCCGATCGACCGGAGGTGCCGCACCGTCGTGGTGTCCACGCGATCGGGGGCTGCTCCGGTCTCACCGAGCCGAGTCAGTTCCTCACGATTTGATGTTCCTGTCAAGCACCGGACATCTCGGGAGAGTTCGCCACCCGGCCCGTTCCGGACGTTCCGTTCAGTGGCCGCCGGCGGCCTTGACCACCGCGACCGCGGTGCCGATCGCCGCGTCGATCGCGCCGGCGAGGACCGCGAGGGCCGTTCCGCCGCCCACGCGGATCCCGCCGTAGCAGCCCCAGGCGAAGAGGGTGGCCACGTTGACCCCGGCGGCCGTGTACAGCGCCGTCCTCAGCTCCATCGCGCCCAGTGCGGAGACGCCGATCAGGAGGAGCGGGCCCACCGCCGACAGGAGCAGGGGGCTGCTGACGAAGAGCATGGTCCGCAGTTCCCGTCCCCGGGCGAGCGATCCGTGCGTGACGCGGTGGGCCTGCTGGTCGGCGACGAACGCGGCCAGCCACAGGCCCGCCGCGGCGGTCGCGACCGCGGCGGCGGCCCCGGCGGCGTCCGGATGGCCGGTGCCCGCGAGGCCGATGACGACGGAGATCATGGTGATCGTCGCGTAGAGCCGCTCCTTGAGGTGCGCCGTAGCCGCCGCCGTACCCACCACGTCCACCACACGTTCCGCCACGGGTTCCACCGTAGGGCGTGGCCGCGGCGGGTCCGCGCAGCAACATCGCGCGGAATTCCGCGCCGGGGCCGCGCGCCGGGCCGCGCGCCCGCCCTTCAGCTCAGCAGCCGGTTCTGGATCAGCTCCATCAGCTCGGCGCGGCTGCGGGTGCCGTGGTCGGCGGCGATGAAGTACTCGCCGATCCTCACGGAGAAGACGAACATGCAGCGGACCTCGACCTCGGCCTCGTCGGGGCAGAACGCGCCGAACAGCGAGCGCAGGTAGTCCATGCGGCGGTTGTCGACGCGCCGCAGCCGCTCCGCGACGGACGCGTCGCGCCGGGCCCAGTCGCGGATCGCGAGCTCGACCTCGACGCCCCTCGTCGGCCCTTCGGCGGCCAGGGCGATGGCGAACAGCCGCTCCAGCTTGGCGCGGGGCTCTCCGCCTTCGCTCTCGACCTGGTCGATCACGGCTTGCGCGACCGCGAGCTCCCAGGTGTCGAGCATCTCCCCGAGCAGTGCGTCCCGGTTGCGGAAGTACCCGTAGAAGCCGCCCTTGCTGACTCCGAGCGCCTGCGCCAGCGGTTCGATCCGGACGGCCTCGGGGCCCCCGGAGGCGAGCGCCCGCAGGCCCTCCTCGATCCACTTGCCGCGTGGTGTGCGGGTCACGCCCACGATCTGCCTCCTCCCTCGGACCCACCGGTCTATACGGTGCCGTATAGACCGGTGTAGCCTTCTTCTATACGGCATCGTATAGACAGGGGAACGCTCGTGAGGCTTCCGGAATCCGCGCACACCTCCCGTCCCTGGCGCATCCACGAGATCGCCGGCGACTTCCGCGTCGAGGACGTCTGGGAGCTGCCGACTCCCGGCGGTCCCGACGATCTGGCCCTGCTCGTCGACCAGTTCGCGCGGGGCGAGGGCGACCCCGTCGCCTCCCCCGTCGGGCGGGCGCTCTTCGCGGTCCGCCGCCGGCTCGGCGCCCTGCTCGGCTGGGACGATCCCGCCGACGGGGTCGGCGGCCGGGTCCCCTCCCTGCGCGACCGGCTCCCGGCCGATCTGCGGGAGGGCCCCCGGGGGCCGGACCCCGCGTCCGTTCCGTTCACCTCCGTCTTCCTGACGCATGACGAATGGGCGGCGGAGACGGCCAACCGGACCGTCCACGGGGTACTGCACATCGGCTGGGTCCCGGACGGAGCCGGGGGGTACCACGGCCGGATGACGGTGCTCGTGAAACCGAACGGCCGGCTCGGCTCCCTCTACATGCTCGGCATCAAGCCCTTCCGCTACCTCGGCGTCTACCCGGCGCTCATCCGCGGCATCGAGCGCGACTGGCGCGAGGGCGCGGCCGCCCGCCGCTCCGGAAGGCCCGTGGAGCCGCCCCGCGCGTGACGCCGGCGGGAGAACTCACCGGGAAAACCCCCCGGGGTCCCGCCGGAAAGGCTCCGCGCACGCCTCCGGCGGGGCCTGCGCGCCGCTCCGCCCGCAGCGTCGGCACCCCGGAAGGTCGGCTACGGCGGAGCCGTACAGACGACTCCCTGCGGCCTTCCCCTACACGGCCTGACCAGCGGATTTACCGTCGGCTCCCTAGGATGGGCACGCAAGAGCGGCCGCTCACCGTCCTGTTCAGAACGGCCAGGGGAGGGTTCTTCATGACCGAGTCCGGCAAGTCCAGTCAGCCCGCGCAGGTGAACGAGTACACGGCCAGTGACATCCGGGTACTCGACGCCCGGGAGGCGATCCGCAAGCGACCGGGCATGTACATCGGTTCGTCCGGCGAGCGCGGGCTGCACCAGATGGTGTACGAGGTCGTCGCGTACGCGGTCGACGAGCACCTTGCCGGGCACGGCGGGGCCATCGACGTCACGATCACCGCGGACGGGGGCGTCCGCGTCGCGGACCACGGGCGGGGCATGCCCGTCGAGGGCATCGAGCGCGAACTGACGGAGCTCTCCTTCGGCTCCAAGCCCCGTACCGGCTACGGGACTTCCGGCGGCCTCGGCGGTGTGGGCCTGTGCGTGGTCGGCGCGCTGTCGAGCCGGCTCACGGTCGAGGTCCGCCGGGACGGCCGCCGTTGGACCCAGGCGTACGAGAAGGGCGTCCCGGTCACCGCCTTGACGCGGCACGAGGAGACGGGCGGGCACGGCACCGCGATCGCGTTCCTGCCCGACGCCGGCATCTTCGAGCCCTCCCGTTTCTCGTTCGCCACGCTGTCGGAACGCCTCCGGGAACTGGCCTGCCTCAACGAGGGCCTGGCCGTCTCGCTCACCGACGAGCGTCCGGAGCGCCCGGTCCGCCACCACCACTCCGGCGGCCTCCCGGCCTACCTCGCCCACCTCAGCCCGCACCCGAGCGGCCGCGTCCACTCGGCCGCCCTCGCCTTCGCGTCGCAGAACGCGGACCGGACGCTCCTCGCGGAGGTCGCGATGGAGTGGAACACCGGGTCCCCGGGAGGGCTCCATTCCTTCGCGAACAGCACCCGCACCGTCGAGGGCGGCGCCCACGAACACGGCTTCCGCACCGCGCTCACGGACCTCCTCAACGACTACGCGCGCCGTCACGGCCTGCTGCCGCCGGACGGCGGGGACCTCAGCGCCGAGGCCGTCGACGAGGGCCTGACGGCCGTCCTCTCCGTCAAACTCACCCACCCCGTCTTCGAAGGCTGCACCAAAACCAGGCTCGGCAACCCCGAAGCGATGGACTACGTCCGAGAGGTCGTCCGCGCGCACCTCACCGAGTGGCTGGAGCGCAACCCCGGCGACGCCGCGGCCGTCGTCCGCCACGTCCTCGGCCGGGCGGCCACGGGAAACGAAAGGGGGGTGGGTAATCCAGGCTGACAGACCATCCGTGATCTGCTTATGATGCCGCCGATGAACACCTACTCCTCTACCGGAATGGGGGAATCGTCCACGCAAGGTGAGTGCTGATGGCACCTCACCTCGTGGAACCGATTCCCGCCCGGCTGCTCATGTGGCAACGCGTACGCGAGTACGCCGTGCCACCGTCCATGATCGAGAACGCCACGGCGCGCCGCGCCGCCGGTGACTGGGCCGGGGCCTGCGCCGCCGCCCGGATCGACGTCGATCTCGATCTGCGCGCCGTGCGCGAACGCCACGGCACCGACCTCACCTCACGCCTGCGGGCCGATCTGCGCCGTCTGGCGCCCGATCTGCTGCGCTGGCACATGCCGCGGACGACCCCCGACGGGCGTCTGCGGCCCGGCCTCACCCTCTGCCTGGCCCGCTACGGGACCGGCGGCCGGGCCACGCCCCAGCTGGTGGTGCGGACACCGCCCGCCTGGGCGGACGCGGGCCAGCGGATGTCCCTGGCGCTCTGGGAAGGGCCCGGGGACTCCGCACCCGCGCACCACCCCCACCCCCACCCCGACCGGCGCCTCCGGCTCGACCTGCACCGCCACCTCTGGGACGGCACGCGCGGCGGCGAGCTGGCCGGCAGGTGCTGGGCCCCGCAGACCCCGTCCGCGAGGGAGTGGTGCGAGCCGGGCGACGACGGACCGCCGCACCCGCCGGAACACTGGGCCGCCGAGGCCGAGCTGCTGCTGCGGGCCGACGGCCTCCCGCCTCGCGGCCGGTTCACCGTACGGTTCGGGACGCGCAGCCACGGCGTCTACGAACTCGTCGCCCCCGACGACGGCCACGCCCCCGCGGTGCGGCCGGTACGGGAGGTGCCGTCGGCGGCAGCGGCTCTGCCGGTGCTGCCGGAGGCCGCGGCCAGAGCGCTGCCCGACCTCGAACTGCTACGGGCCGGCCTGCTCCGGGCCGACCGGTTGCACCCGCTGGTCGCGCAGGCCCTGTCGGCACGGGGCTCCGTACGGCCTTCCCCGCCCGGGGAGGTGCGGGACACCGGCCCGGAGGCCTCCCGGGGCACCGACCCGCACCGGGTCGACTGCGCCGGGCAGGTCCACCGGATCGCGCTGCGGGACGGGAGGCTGACGGCCGTCGACCACGAGCCGGCTCAACTCGCCCGCGAGGAGCTGCTCATGGCGCTCGGCGGCCCCGGCCTGCCCTGCCTGCGGGCGATCGACGCGGTCCACCGCAGCCCCGAGGCGCTGCCCGCGGTCCGGGAGCGGCTCGGCCACGGCGACGTGACCGGCGCCCTGGCCGTGGTCGAGGGCCTGCTGGGTCCCGCCGCGGTGCTGCGCGAAGGCCCCCTGCGGGATGCCCTGGACGCGGCGGTGGCGGGCCGCCTCGACCACGGGCTCTTCCGCGCCGGGCTGGTGCCCGTCCACCCCGCCGCCCTCGTGGCGGACCCCGGCGACCACCGGCCGCGGCTCGACCGACGCCTCCCCCTGGTGCTCCGTCGCAAGCGGGGCACCCGTACCCGCCCCCGGACCGGATTCCACGGCTGACGGCCGGCCACGCAACGCACACCCCTCCACAGGCGCCTCACCCCCAGCACGTCGCCATCGCCATCGCCATCAACGGCGTCCGGACGGATTCCGTCCCCGAACCCACACAGGTGACACACCCATGCCTTCCAGCACCCTCCTGCCCGCCCTCCCCCTCCTCCCCGGCCTTCCCGGGACCGACGACCGGCCTCAACTCACCGTCGCCGAGGACCTCCTGACGCTCCTTCGGAGCACCACCACCGAGCCGCGCCCCGACGAGCAGCTGGAGGCGCTCACCCTCGCCGTGGCCGCGGACCTGCCCGTCCTGCTCTGGGGTGAGCCGGGCATCGGGAAGACCGCCGCCCTGACCCAGCTCGCCGCCTCCCTGGGCCTGCCCCTGACGACCGTGATCGCCAGCGTCCACGAGCCCACCGACTTCTCCGGCCTGCCCGTCCTGGGCGAGGACCCGGCCGTGAACGGGGTGCCCATGGCGCCGCCGCAGTGGGCCGTGGAACTGGTCCGCGCCGGACGGGGACTGCTCTTCCTCGACGAGCTGTCCACCGCCACGCCCGCCGTCCAGGCCGCGCTGCTGCGCGTCGTACTGGAGCGCAAGGTCGGCGCACTCCAACTGCCGCCCGGCGTGAGGATCGTGGCCGCGGCCAATCCGCGCGCCTCGGCCGCGGACGGCTGGGAGCTGAGCCCGCCCCTGGCCAACCGCTTCGTGCACCTCTACTGGGTGCACGACCGGGAGGTGGTGGTGCGCGGCCTCGGCGGGGTCTGGCCGCGCGCCGAGCTGCCCCGGCTGGACCCGGCGCGGCTGACCGGGGCGGTGGCGTTCGCCCGCCGCGCGGTCTGCGGTTTCCTGGCCGCCCGGCCCACGCTCATCCACCGGCTGCCGAACACCGAGACCCGGCGCGGCGGCGCATGGCCCTCGCCCCGCAGCTGGGAGACCGCCATGACGCTGCTGGCCTTCGGCACGGCCGCCGACGTCTCCCGCGACGTGCTGGCGCTGCTCGTCAGGGGCGCGGTCGGCGACGGCCCCGGTCTCGAACTGCTCGCCCACATCGACCGGATGGAGCTGCCCGACCCGGACTCCCTGCTGGCGGACCCGGCCGCCGCCGAACTGCCGGAGCGCGGAGACCTGCGTCAGGCGGCCCTCGAAGGCGTGGTCGCCGCCGTCGGGGCGCGCCCGGAACGCGAGCGCTGGGAGGCGGCCTGGGCGGTCCTCGTCAGGGCATTGGAGACCGGCGCCCCGGATCTGCTGGTCGGCCCGGCGAAGGCGCTCGCCGCCCTCCGGCGGGACGACTGGGAGGTGCCCGAGGCGGTGGAGCGGATCGCCTCGGTGGTCGGCCTCTCCCGGCGGGCGGAGAACTCGGTGGCCCGCACCGCGAAGGCCGCGGGCGCCCGCACGGGTGGACGCCCGTGACCGCCCCCGGACAGGCGCGGCCGCGCCCTCGCCCCATGGCCCCTCCCCCGCCCCCGCGCCCGGTGCGGGCGGCCGTCCCCGGCTCGCCGCCCTCCGGCCCCGCGGTCCCGCTGGACACGGAGAAGCTGCTGGCCGCCCGGCTGCACGCGGCCACCGTCCGCCCGTACCTCGCCGCGGCGCTGTTCGCGCTGCACGTGGTGGAGGACCGGTCGGTGCCCACCATGGCGGTGGACGCCCACTGGCGCTGCTACGTCTCCCCGTCCTTCGTGGCGCGCACCCCGCTGGAGCAATTGGCGGGCGTGTGGGTCCACGAGGTCTCCCACCTGCTGCGGGACCATCACGAGCGCGGCGAGCGGTACGCGCGGGAGCACGGGGAGGAGGGCCCCGGGCAGCGGCTGCGGCGCAACATCGCCGCCGATTTCGAGATCAACGACGACATCTACGGCGACGGCCTGCCGATGCCCGCGGGGGCCGTGCGGCCCTGTATGTCGGGCCTGCCCGACGGGCTGCTGATGGAGGAGTACCTGCGACGGTTCTCGATGAGCGACCACACCGCGCAACTGGCCTGGCTGGACTGCGGCAGCGGCGCGGACGGCTGGGCGCGGCCCTGGGAGCTGGGGCCGGAGGGCGCGCACGGGCTGACCCGGCAGCAGCGGGACGCGGTCCGCTTCCGGGTGGCCGAGGCGATCACCGGCCGGCCCGGGGACACGCCGGAGGGCTGGCGGCGGTGGGCCGACGAGGCCTTCCACCCCCCGCAGCCGTGGCGGCAGCTGCTCGGCGCGGCGGTCCGGGCGGCCGCGGGCGGGCCGGGGGTGAGCCAGGACCACAGCTACCGGCGCCCGTCCCGGCGTTCGGCGGGGGTTCCCGGCGTCGTGCTGCCGAGCCTGCGGCGGATGCCGACCCGGGTCTGCGTCGTGATCGACACCTCCGGGTCGGTCAGCGACGCCGAACTCGGCACCGCGCTGCTGGAGGTGGCGGCGATCGCACGGGCGGTGGGCGGCCGCCGCGATCTGGTCTCGGTGATCTCCTGCGACGCGGCGGCGGGGGTGGCCGTACCGCTGTGCCGGGCCGAGAACCTGGAACTGATCGGCGGCGGCGGCACGGACATGCGGTCGGGCTTCGCCCGGGCGCTGCGCTCCCACCCCCGCCCGGACGTGATCGTGGCCCTGACGGACGGGCAGACGCCCTGGCCCTCCGCCCAGCCCTCCTGCAGCACGATCGTGGGCCTCTTCCCCCGCCCCGTGGACACCTCGGCCGAGGAGGACCACGTCCCCACCCCGCCCCCGTGGGCCCGCGTCGTCCACCTGGGGTGACGACCCGGGGTGAACGTGCCGCCGACCGCCGGCCCGGAGGGAAGTTCCGTCAACTCCCGCGAAACCATGGGAACTTCCCTCACCCATCAGTAACATCCGACCGGCCAGTAGCACGCCGCCCGAGAAGCCGCCCCCGAAAGGGTCTCCCGCATGCGCCGGTCCTCCCGTCTCGCCCCCGTCGCCCTCGCCGTGGCGGCCCTCCTGCTCGGCGTCCTGCCCGGGCAGGCCCAGGCCCGCCCCGGCCGCGCCCCCGACCGCGTCACGGTCGGGGACCGCACCTTCATCACCGACGGCCAGGGCCGCGCGTTGCAGTGGCGCGGCTTCAACCTGGCCGACAAGGGCGGCCGGGGCGCCGACGCGTTCGCCGACATCCACGAGAGCGACCTCAGGGACATGGCCGCCCGGGGCTTCAACCTCGCGCGCCTCGCCTTCTTCTGGGACGACCTCGAACCCGCCCCCGGGCGGTACGACCGCGGTTACCTCGCCAGGATGCGGCGCATCCTGGACTGGGCCGACCGGTATCACGTCAAGGTCGTCCTCGACGCCCACCAGGACGTCTACGGGCCGCACTTCGGCTCCCGCGGCGTTCCCGGGTGGGCCACCCGGGACGAGGGGCTGCCGTTCACGCCGGTGCCCGAGGACTGGTTCTCCGAGTACTTCGAGCCGTCCGTGCAGGCCGCCTTCGACCGCCTGTACAAGGACACCGATCTGCGCGCCGCGCACGCCCGGATGTGGATGACGGTCGCCTCCGCCCTGGGCCGCCACCCGGCGCTGCTCGGCTACGACCTGATGAACGAGCCGTTCGCGAGGTTCCTCGAAGGCGAGGACCTCCCCGCCGCGGCGGCCCGTTTCGAGGCCGGCGAGCTCACCGAGATGTGGAACCGCCTCGCGCGGGCGGTCCGTCTGGTCGACGACAGGTCGTGGGTGTTCGTCGAACCCACCGTCATCGTCGGTCTCGGCGTCCCCACGCGGCTGGGACGCATCGACGACCCGCACGCCGGGTACGCCCCGCACTTCTACGAGACCGCCATGGAGACCGGCGGCGACTACGACCCCGACGGCACCTTCATCCCCGCGTACGAGGCCGCGATCAGCGACTACCCGGCCCGCAACCGCATGCCGGTGATCGTCGGGGAGTGGGGCGGCAACCCCTACGTGCCGCACGGGAGCCGGTTCGTCACCGATATGACGGCCGCCCTGGACCGCTTCTCCAGCGGCTGGACGTGGTGGCAGTGGTGCCGGGGCGGCGGCTACTGCTTCCTCGACCAGGCGGGCGCGCCGAAGCCCAACGCCCTGCTGCTGGTCCAGCCCTACGCGCGGGCCGTCGCGGGCGACCCGCTCGGCTTCGCGTACGACCCCGCCACCCGCACCTACACCCTCACCTTCCGCACCCGCGGCGGCACCGGGGGGCCCACCCAGATCACCGTGCCCCGGGACGCCTACCCGAACGGCTACCGCGTCACGGTCCGGGGCGGCGACGCCAGGTGGGACGGCCGCGGCCAGACCGTCTCCGTGGACACCCGCGGACGCACCGGAACCACGTACGAGGTCACGGTCAGCCCTCGGTAGCCCGCCCCGGCGTCGGACGGGGTTCCTCTCCGTCGCCGCCGCCTCCCTCCGCCCGCCGGGCCAGCAGGTCGGTGACCAGGGCGAGCGGGGGCCAGGCGAGGCGGCCCGGGTGGGCCAGGGCGTGGGCGCGCAGGGTGACGGGCGGGCTGGGCAGGGGTACGAGGCGGACGCCGGGGAGGGTCGGGGTGCCCAGTGGCAGGAGGCCCACGCCGAGCCCGGCGGTGATCATGCCCTGGACCAGGTCGAGGCTGTCGGACTGATGGGTGATGCGCGGGGTGAACCCGGCCATCGAGGCCAGGGTGCGGATCACCGTCTCGTCGGCGGTGTTGCGGGAGTTGACGATCCAGTCGTGTGCCGTGAAGCGGGCGAAGACCTCCAGGGTGCCGGCCCGTTCCGGCACCTCGGCGTGGGCCGGGACGCCCAGGCCCCAGGGGGCCGTCCACAGAGCGGTGGTGTGTACGGCGGGGTCGCGGTCGGCCGGGGCCAGGTCGTAGTCGTAGGTGAGGGCCAGGTCGGTCTCGTCGGCGGCCAGCAGCCGCAGGGCCTCGGCGGGCTCGTGCTCGCGCACCAGGATCCGCAGGCGGGGCACCGTCCGGGCGAGTTCGGTGATCAGGGGGAGCAGGTGGACGCGGATGGCCGTGGAGAAGCCGGCCACCCGCAGCGTGCCGTTGGGCTCGGCCCCCGGGGCGAGGTCGAGCCGGGCGGTCTCCACGGCGGCGAGGATCGTCACGGCGTGCTCGGCGAGCCGGCGGCCGGCCGGGGTGAGCCGCACGCGCCGCCCGTCCGGTTCGATCAGCGCGGCGCCCATCTCCTTCGCGAGGACGGCGAGCTGCTGCGAGACCGTCGAGGTGGTGGCGCCCGTCGCGTCGGCGACCGCGCGCATCGAGCCCAGGCGGGACAGTTCCACCAGCAGGCGCAGGCGTCGGGTTTCCATCCGCTGATTGTCCAGGTTTCCCGAACGAACTGTCCATGATCGGCACGTGGACATGAACGATGCCGGGGGCATCTACTGGGGCCCATGACCCCCGTGACCCCTGCCTCGCCCCGGACGCCCGCGCCTGGGCTCCGGCTCCCGCCCGGGCCCCGGCCCACGCCCACGCCCCGGCCCCGGCCCCGGCCCCGGCAGAACCCGGCCCGCACCGGTGTGCTGATGGCCGTGGCCGCCATGTCCGCCGTGCAGCTGGGCTCGGCCCTGACCGTGCCGCTCTTCGACCAGCTGGGCCCGCAGGGCGCGGCGGGGTTGCGGCTGGGCTGGGCGGGCCTGCTGCTGTTCCTCTTCGTCCGGCCCCGGCGCCGCGACTTCGGGCGCGGGGACCTGCGGGCGTGCCTCGCGCTGGGCGTGGCGACCGCGGGCATGATGCTCTTCTTCACGCTGGCCCTCAGCCGTCTGCCGCTGGGCACGGCGAGCGCCCTGGAGTTCCTCGGCCCGCTCGCGGTCTCCTTGTACGGGCCCGGGCGCGGGCGCCGCGTGTGGACGGCCTCGGCGGCGCTCGGCGTCGTCCTGCTGACCGAGCCCTGGCACGGGTCCCTGGACGCGCTCGGCATCGGATACGCGCTGGCCGCGGCCGCCTGCTGGGCCGTGTACATCCTGCTGACCCAGCGGGTCGGCGACAGCGTCACCGGGCTGGCCGGTCTGGCCGTGTCCATGCCGGTCGCGGGCGTGCTGGGGATGCTCGTCGCCACTCCCGTCCTGACCTCGCACCTGACCTGGCCGGCGCTGTGGATCATGCTGGCCCTGGCGCTGCTCAGCCCGGTCCTGCCCTTCGCCCTCGAGTTCCTCGCCCTGCGCCGGCTCACCACCTCCGCGTTCGGCACCCTGATGAGCCTGGAGCCCGCCTTCGCCACGGTGATCGGACTCCTCGTCCTCGGCCAGACCCCGGGCCCGGCGCCCGCCGTCGGCATAGCCTGCGTGGTGATCGCCGGCATCGGCGCGACCCGCACCGGCGGCCGCCCGACCACGGACCCGGCCGAAGCCCCCGCCACGAGCTGAACCGCCCGGTTCGAGTCCCGCCGGTCAGACGGCGGCCGGCAGGAAGACCGCGAGCGCGCCGAGGGTGAGGACGGCCCCCACCCCGGTGAACACCGTGTACACCGTCGTCGAGTCCCAGCCCTGGATCGCGAAGCGCCCGGGATCCCCCGGGTCGTACCGGACCGTGACCGCGTTCCCCACCGCGATCCGTTTGGCGCTGCCGCGCCCGAGCCTGGAGGAGTGCTCGCACGCGCGGCCGTCGCGGGTCGTCCAGGCGACGACCGGGTGGTGGTACGTGGCCCCGTCGTGGTCGCTCCGGGTCCGGTACCGGACGACCCGCCCCACCGCCGTGACCCCCGTACGACGGAGCTCCCCGGCACGGCGGAGTCCATGGACGCCGACGCCTAGGAAGACCACCCCGATCAGCAGGGGTATGAGCGGGAAGAGCAGTTCACGTCGCATGTGGTGTCCGACGCACGGGCGCGGGCATCGGTTGCCCGGCCCGGGGTGCCCGCTCGGCTACGCGTCGCCGGTGGGGAGGTCCGTGACGGAGGCGCGGGCCCGTTCCAGCCAGGCGGTGGCGTTGCGGGGGTCGTGGCGGCGGGCCTGGTCGTGGAGTTCGCGGAGGGCGCCCTGCAGGGCGGCCTCGTCCTTGCGGAGGGCGTGCAGCATGACCGGGGCGGACAGGGCCCGCAGGTAGCGGTCCACGAGCTCGCGCCTCCCGTACGTGACGACGAGGGTGCGGTAGGCCGCGGTCCCCCGGGCGAAGCCGCTCGCGGCGGCCGCGTCGCGGCCGCAGCCCATCGCGAAGGTGCCGAGCCGGAGCGCGGCCTCGCCGTACAGGTACTCCACGTCGGCTCCGGGGTGCCTGCCCTTGAGCCAGGCGAGTTTGCCCACGATCTCCTCCAGCAGCATCGACGCCACGCGCCGTTCGCCCTGGGCTCCGGCCCGGGACGCCCGGTTCACGGCCGCGCCCAGGTCCGCCAGCCGGGCGGGCAGGTCGGCGGGCGTGACGGCGAGCAGTCCGCGCAGCTCGCGGTGCTGGTTGCCGAACGCCTCGCTCATGAAGGCGTGCACGTCACCGCCCCTGCGGTGCGCGGGCTCCGGCGAGTCGGGCAGCCACCGGGCCGCGAAGCGGCCGGCGCGGCCGAGGGCCGGGTCGTCCGTGGACAGGCGGCCGTACTGGGACAGCAGCCGCGCCAGGGCGCGTTCGGCGCCTTCGGCATCGCCGGTGTTGATCAGGGACGTGGCGAGGACGCCGGTGACGCGTGCGGCCTCCGCGGCGAGGTCGGACCGGCCCTCCGGGATCAGCTCGGTGTACTGGTCGAGGGCCCCGCGCGCGGCCTCGGCGGCCTCCGCTTGCAGTCCGTACAGCATCCGGGCGCCGGCCAGGGCCTGGAGGCTCTGGGCGAGCTCCGCCGAGGGGGCGCGGGTGCCCGGGGACCGCACGAGTGCGGCGTACGCGGCCTCCTGGGCGTGGAGGGACCGTCCGTGGTCGTCGAGGTCCGCGTACGCGGCGGAGAGGGTCTCCAGCGTGAGGACGTACACGCCGGCGGTCGCCGGGTTCAGGGCCGGGTCCGTGGCGGTGTCGGTCGCGGCCGGGCCGGTGCCCAGGTGGTCGAGGGCGTGGCCGCAGGCCTCCAGCGCTTCCCGTGGCCGGCCGGTGCGCCGCAGCCACACCGCCCGGCAGCGGTGGACGGAGGCCGCTTCCGAGTCGGGTACGGGCGCGGTGCCGGCGTATCCGGGTGAGCCGAGGATCTCCAGGGCCTCGTCGAGGTCGCGTCCGGCCTCCTCGGGGGCGTCGGCGTCCAGTGCGATGTGGGCCGCCTTGGTCAGGGCGTGCACGAGGTTGCCGCCCCAGGCCGCCGCGCCGTCCGCCTCGGTGAGCAGGCGCCACCGGCCGAGGGAGGTACGGGCGTGTTCGAGCCCGCGGACCGGGTCCTCCAGGACTCCGATGAGCTGGGCCAGGCTGTCGTCGGCGCGGGCCAGCCGGTTCGCGGCGGTGATGTCGCCGGCCAGGAGCACGGCCTGCTCCAGCCGGCGTACGGCCTCGGCGTAGCTGTCGCGGGCGGCCCGTACCCGTCCGGCCTCCTCTTCCGCCCGGCCGCGCAGGATCAGCGCCTCGCCCAGGCGTCCGCTCAGCTGGTACACGCCCTCGTCGGACACCATGGCCGTGAGGAGTTCCACGGCGGTGCCCGCCTGTTCCGTCTCGCCGGCCTGGGCCCGTTGGACCGCCGTGGCGGCCTTCAGCTCGCGCGCGTACCGGTCGGCGGGCGCGCGGCTGATGCGCCGGTCCAGCAGTGCCTCGGCTTCCCGCCACAGCTCGGCGGCACGCCGCCGGTTCCCGCGCGTCCGTTCGAGGGCGGCGAGGTTGGTGAGGGAGGGGACGACGTCGAGCGGGTCGTCGGTCGCGGCGAACTCCTCGGCGGAGGCCTCGTACAGCGTGGCGGCGCGCGCGGCCAGGGCCTCGGCGGGCGGGCCGGCCTCCCGGCGGCTCATGTCGCCCAGGACGTTGGCCTGTCGCAGCAGCGCGGAGCCCAGCACGGTTCCCGCGCCCCCGTCGGGGAGCCTCCGGGCCAGGGTCACGGCGCGCTCCGCGGTGCCGAGGGCCGCCGGGAGATCGCCGGTGCGGCGCTGGAGTCCGCACATCGAGTTGAGGACGGCCGCCAGCAGGGCGGCGTCCGCCCCCGACAGGCGGTCACCGAGGCCGGCGGCGGTGCGATGGTGGGCGAGGGCGCCGTCGGTGTCGCCGAGCGCTTCGAGGACCCGGGCGGTCTCGGCCAGGCAGCGCACCCGTGCGTACGCCCTCTCCGGCCGGTCCCGCTCGCGCCCGGGGAGGGAGTCGAGCACGCGACGGGCCTCCCGCAGGGTCCGCAGGTCGCCGAGGAGCTGGGCGTGCGGGCCGCCGGTGTCGGGCGGCCAGAAGTCGACGGCGTCGCGTTCGTCGAGGCCGGCGGTGCGGTAGGCGTAGTGGAGGAGTCCCCGCGGGTCGGACCACGCTCCGGTCTCCGGGGCGCGCCGTTCGTACAGGAACGCGCCTCGGTCCGCCGCCGGGGCCGGGGCGGAGGGCGGCGGCGTCAGCCCCAGGGGGAAGCCGGTCTCCTCGTCCGCGATCCGCAGGACCTCCTCGGCGATCTCGCCGAACGGATGGGGGCGCTGGGCGGGCTCGACCCGGAAGCAGCGTTCCAGCAGGTCGGCCATCGGCGGCGGGATGCGCAGCGAGGCCGGTGTCAGGGGCTGGGAGCGGGCGGCCCGCAGGACCAGGCCGGCCACGGTCCCGGCGGGCCAGGTGCGCTCCCCCACGAACAGTTCCAGGACGGTCACCGCCCAGCTCCAGACGTCCGCCGGGATCCCGACGCGGCGTCCCTCGGCCTGTTCGGGCGAGGCGTACGCGGGTGTGCCCGCGGCGGCCCCGGAGACCTGGAGGGAGGTCTGGGAGCGCGGGCGCGGCGGGTGCAGCTGCCGGCGCAGGACGGCGCGCAGCCGCTCGCGTTCCTCCTCGCCGGCGCCGGGCACGTCGGCGATGTAGCGGACCACCGCTTCGAGTTCCAGGCGCGGCTCGTCGCCCCAGCCGGGGTCGGCGGCCAGCCCGAAATCGGTCAGCCGGACCGTGCCGTCGTCGTCGAGCAGCAGGTTGGCGGGCTTGACGTCGAGGTGCAGCAGACCGTGCCCGTGTGCGGCGGCCAGGCCCCAGGCGGACTGGACGGCCGCCGTCAGCACGCGGCGCAGCGCGGCCCGTTCGCCGCCCTCGTGCAGTGCGCCGGAGCGGAGCCGGTCGGCCAGCGAGCCGCCGGGGGCGTACTCGCTGAAGACGGCGACCTCGTCGCCGATGCTGCGGGCGAACCGGCAGGGTGCGATGTGGGGGTGTGCCGGCAGGTCGACCCAGCGGCGTACCTCGTTGAGGAGCCTTCCCTGGTGTGCGGGATCGGCGCTGTGCAGGCGTTTGACCGCGTACCGCTCGCCCGTGCGGCGCGAGCGGACCAGTACGACGCCCGCGAACCCGCCGCTGCCCAGGGGGCGTTCGACCATGAACTCCGTCAGGAGGATGCCGCCCGCCTCCACGTCCGCGTCCGCGTCCACGTCCACGTCCACGTCAGATTCCCCCGAGCGCGGCGCGCAGCGACTCCGCGGTCTCGAAGCCCCCTTCGATCTCGTCGCTGAGGGCGTAGTCGAGGACCTCGCACAGCTCCGGCGGCAGCCCGGGGACCCGTTCGCCGACGGGTACGACGGGGCTGGTGGCGACGGCGAGCCAGGGGTCCCGGCCGGGTGGCAGGTCGCGGGGCGGGGATCCGGTGAGGACGTGGTAGAGGGAGGCCGCGGTGGACCACACGTCGACCTCGGGGGTGGCGTACTTGTAGTTGATCAGCTGGGACCTCGGCATGAAGGCGGGGGTGCCCATGACGACGCCGGTGCGGGTGAGTCCGCTGAGCCCGGCGCTCTCGTAGGCCTTGGCCAGGCCGAAGTCGGCGAGTTTGGCGACCGGGCGGCCGTGGGGGCCGCCGGTGAGCAGGATGTTGTGCGGTTTGATGTCGCGGTGGACCAGGCCGTGTTCCCGGTGGACGTGGGCGAGCCCGGCCAGCACCCCGTCGAACAGCTCCAGGGCCTGGGGCGCCGGCAGCGGGCCGTCGCGGTGCACCCGGTCGGCGAGGCTGCCGCCGTCGCAGAGTTCGAGCACCAGGCAGCAGGGCTCCCCCTGCGGGTCGGGGGCTCCGCCGGCGCCGTCCGGTCCGGAGCGCTCGATCCCGATGACGCGCACCACGTGCGGGTGGGCGAGTGCCAGGGAGACCCGTACCTCACGGGCGAACCGGGCCACCTCCTCGCCGGCCCCCGCGGGCGCGTGCACGACCTTGAGGGCGCGGCGCTCCCCGGTCTCCCGGTGAACGGCCGCGTAGACGACGCCCATTCCGCCGCGCCCGAGCTCCCCGTCCACGACCCACGCCCCGAACCGCACCAGGTCCCCTCTCCCTCGCGCCCGGCCCGCGCCGGCCACGATGACGACGGGCCGCACCACCGCGACCGGGCCACGGCACTCCCCCGCTGCCTACCCCGGCGCCTCCCGCCCCAAGCCGTAAAGGGGGGTGGACCTACGGACCTATCCCGGTTCGCCCTCACGGGCTCGCACCGGCCGTCGAGGACCCCGGACTCCGCGGACGTAGACTCCGCCTGTGATCGAGATCCTCAAGGACCCGGGCGTCCTGGCCCGGCCGCAACTCGACCCGGCCACGCTCCGGATGGACGGCGTGGCCCTGGGATCACCCGCCGCCGGCGTCCCCCGGCACAGGATCACCGAGGCCCAGTCCTCCGTGGTCGCCCGCTACCGCGGCGGGGACGACATCGACAGCGAGTACCACGACGCGGACGGGTGGCGGCTGACGCTCGACGAGGTCATCGACCACACCGTCGGGTCGGACGGATTCCTCTACTGCGCCGGGGAAATCACGTACAAGGTCCGGGCCGGGCTGGTCGTCGGGTTCGCGGTCTACGGGGCGCACCTGGCCCGTTTCTCCCAACTTACCTCGTACGAGGAGCTCCTGGCCGTGTTCGGCACGCCCGACCGGGTGCGTGAGGAGAGCTCCTACGGCGACCTCGAGGGCTACGGGCTGTACTACTGGGGCGCGCGCAAGCACGTGAAGTGGAATGCCTCCCACCGGCGGGTGACCCTGATCAACGTGGGCGACTTCGAGGGGAACGCGGGTCCGTGAGACCCCGGACGGGCGCCGAGCCGGCCGTCGCGCGCGGCTAGCAGGGCGGGTCCGACGGTGCAACGGGCTGGGCGTACAGGTCCGTTCACCGCCTGTGGGCCGCCGCACCATTCTCGCGGGGTGAGGGCCGCTCCTACCGTTACGGGCACCCCCCACCCGTGACAGGGAGCCGCCATGCCGTCTCACAGGGTACGACCGCAGCGAGCGCCGTCCACGGTACGGGTGCGCCGCGCGGCGGCCGGGACGATACGGCGGATGGCCGCCGTGGCGGCCCTGCTGGCGGCGACGGTGTTCGCCGGCCCCGCCCCCGCCGCGCGGGCCGCCGTCCCGTTGCAGAGGGTCGCCTCCTTCGGGTCCAATCCGGGGGCGCTGAACATGTACCTCTACCGGCCCGCCGGTCTGCCCCCGAACCCGGCCGTGGTGGTGGCGCTGCACGGCTGTACGCAGAGCGCGCAGGTCTACGCCGACAACTCCGGGCTGACCGCCTTCGCGGACCGGTACGGCTTCCTCCTCGTGTTCCCCGAGACCACTGCCGCCAACAACGCCCAGCAGTGCTTCAACTTCTTCCAGCCCGGCGACAACCGCCGCGGGCAGGGCGAGGCCGCCTCGATCCGGCAGATGGTCGCGCGCGCGGCCGCCGACTACGGGACCGACCCGGCCCGCGTCTACGTCACCGGGCTCTCGGCGGGCGGCGCCATGACCTCCGTCATGCTCGCCGCCTACCCCGACGTGTTCCGGGCCGGCGCCGTCGTCGCGGGCATCCCCTACGGCTGCGCCGACACCGTGGCCGCCGCCTACACCTGTATGAACCCCGGCGTGGACCGCACCCCGGCGGACTGGGCCGCCGCCGTGAGGGACGCCCATCCCGGCTACGGCGGGCCCTGGCCGCGCGTGGCCGTCTGGCACGGGGACGACGACACCACGGTCGTCCCGAAGAACGCCGACGAGCTGCGTGACCAGTGGACCGCCGTCCACGGCCTGGGCCAGAGCCCCGACCGCACCACCGCCATCGGCCCGGACGGCACCCGCCGCGAGCAGTACCTGACGGCCGACGGGAGCGTGGCCGTCGAGGTGGACCGGGTGCCCTCCATCGGGCACGGCACGCCGGTGGACCCGGGCACCGGCCCCCAGCAGTGCGGGGCCACCGGTACGGCGCACTTCATCCGCTCGATCTGCTCCAGCCACTGGATCACCGGCTTCTTCGGACTGGACGGCTCCGCGCAGCAACCCGGCGGTCCGCCCGCCCCGGCGGGACTGTCGGCGACCGGCGCCACCGACACCTCGGTCACCCTGGCCTGGGGCGACGTCGCCGGCGCCGCGTCCTACGCGGTGTACCGCGACGGGGCCCGGATCGCGACTCCGGCCGGATCCCCGTTCACCGACACGGGCCTGAGCCCGGGCGGCCTACGCCGTGGCGGCCCGCGACGGCGCCGGCGTCGAGGGAGCCCGCTCGGCCGAGATCAGCGCCACGACGACGGGCGCGCCGCCGAAGTGCTGGACGGCGGACAACTACCGGCAGGTCCAGGCGGGGCGCGCCACCGCGAACGGCGGCTACGCCTACGCCAAGGGCTCGAACCAGAACATGGGCCTCTACAACGTCTTCACCACGCACACCCTGAAGGAGTCACCGGCCGGCTGGTACGTCATCGCCGACGGCAGCTGCCCCTGACCACCCCCGCGCCGCCCGCAGACCCCACTCACCGGAGGTACCCCCGTGCACCGACGACCAGGCCCGCGCCCACGGCGCGCGTCACGCCCCGGCAGGTTCCGCAGGGCGGCCGCGGCGGCGGCCGCGTTCGTGGCCGTCGCCGCGGCGCCCGCGGCCGCCGACCACCACGGCGGCCCGGGCCCGGCGGACGGGCACTGCGCCGGCCTGGCACGGCTGAAGGTGCCCGGCGCCGAACTCCAGGCCCCGTCCTGCCTGGACGAGCTGACCACGGCCGGGACCGTCGCCTCGGGGCACACGGACCCGGCGGACTGGGCCGGGCTGACCCCGGCCGGCCTGAGCGAACCGAGCGGGGTGCCCGGCATCCAGATCGACGGGTACTTCCCCGACTCCTCCGCCACCAACGCCCACCACGGCTGGAACCACGACTCCCAGTTCGTGATCCGCCTGCCGGACCACTGGAACGGCGGCCTGGTCGTCACCGGCTCCCCCGGGGTGCGGGCGCAGTACGCCAACGACCGGGCCATCGGCGACTGGGTCCTCTCGCGCGGCTACGCCTTCGCGGCGACCGACAAGGGCAACACGGGCACCGCCTTCTACCGTGACGGCCGGGCGCCCGGCGACGCGATCGCCGAGTGGAACGAACGGGTCACGCAGCTCAACCGGGCCGCCCGCGCCGTCGTCGCCCAGCGCTACCTGCGGCCTCCCTCCCGGACCCTGGCCACCGGCATGTCCAACGGCGGCTATCTGGTGCGCTGGCAGCTGGAGAACCATCCCGAGCTGTACGACGGCGGCGTCGACTGGGAGGGCACCCTCTGGCGGGAGCAGGGGCCGAACCTCCTCACCTTCCTGCCGCCTGCCCTGGCCGCCTACCCGCGCTACGCCGCCGGCGGCGCGGAGGCGGACCGGGCGCACCGGGAGATGCTCGCGGCCGGGTTCCCGGCCGGTTCCGAGTTCCTGTGGCCCTTCCACCACCAGTACTACTGGGACCTGACCCAGCGCATCTACCGCGAGGAACTGGACCCCGGCTACGACGGCGCCCGGGAGGCGGGAACCCCGTTCTGCACGCCGGGCACCCCCGCCTGCGACGCGGACTACGACTACCGCCTGCGGCCCCGGAGCGTCCACGACGCCGTGGCGGGGATCGCGCTGACGGGCCGCATCGGGAAGCCCCTCATCACGCTGCACGGCACGCTCGACGTCCTCCTGCCGATCAGCCGGGACTCCGACGTGTACGCGCGCATGGTCGCCGACGCGGGCCGCGGCCGGCTCCTGCGCTACTACCGGGTCGAGGGGGGAACGCACGTCGACTCCCTGGCCGACGCCTTCCCCGGCCGGGTCCGCCCCCTCCTGCCCTGCCACCGCTCCGCGATGAGCGCCCTGGAGACCTGGCTCGGCCGGGGCGTCCCGCCGCCGGCCGGGCGTACGCTGCCGTTCCCCGCCCCGGGCGAGGACCCGCTCACCAGCTGCCCGCTCGCCTGAGAGGTCCCGTCCGCCCGCCCGGTCGGTGATCCTTGGAGCATGCGTGCCGCCCGCCTGATCCGTATGGCCCTCCTGATCCAGTCACACCCCGGCCTGACCGCGCCCGCGCTCGCCCGGGAGCTGGAGGTGTCCGAGCGGACCGTGATCCGCGACGCGCAGGCGCTCCAGGAGGCCGGCGTGCCCGTCCGGTCGGAGCGGGGCCGGGTGGGCGGCTACTTCCTCGCCGCGGGGTACCGGACCCGGCTCACCTCGCTCCATCCGAGCGAGGCGGAGACCCTCTTCCTCTCCGGTCTGCCGTCGGCGCTGCGGGACCTCGGGCTGTCGGACGCGGCGCAGACCGCCCGGCTGAAGCTCACCGCGACGCTGCTCCCGTCGGTGCGCCAGGCCGCCGAGTCCTCGGTGCGCCGCTTCCACCTCGACGCGCCGGCGTGGTTCCGGGAGCCCGCCACCCCGGAGCTGCTGCCGGAGCTGGCCCGGGCGGTGTGGGCGGACCGGGCCGTCGAGCTGTCGTACGCGCGTCCGGGCCGGGACGGCGCGCCGTCCTCGACCGTGACGCGGGTGGCGGAGCCGTACGGGCTCGTGCTGAAGGCGGGCACCTGGTACGCGGTGGTCCGCGTCCCCGGTGCGCGGGAGGAGGACCGTGACGGCGGCTGGCGTACGTACCGCGTCGACCGGATCACCGCGCTCGGGGCCGCGCCCGGAGCGGAGGAGCCGTTCGCGCGTGATCCGGCCTTCGAGCTGGCCGCGCACTGGGAGGCCCGCTCGGCCCTGTTCGCCCGCGCCCTGCTGCGTACGACCGTCACGGTCCGGCTGACCGCCGGGGGGCTGCGGCGGCTGCCCGCCGTCGTGGACGGGGCGGCCGTCGCGCACGCGCTCGCCTCGGCGGGCGCCCCGGATGCCGCAGGCCTGGTGACCGTCGATCTGCCGGCGGAGTCCGAGGAGGTCGCCTTCGACCAGCTGGCCCGGCTCGGTGCGGACGCCGAGGTCCTGGCGCCGGCCGGGCTGCGCGCCCGCTTCCGCGAGCACGCCTGCGCCCTGGCCGCCCTCTACCGCGCCGACCGGGCGGACGGTCAGCGGTAGTCCTCGGGGGATCCCTCCTTTCCTCCGTAGACGACATCCTCGAAGTACGCCCAGGCGTCCGGCCGGCTGCCGTCCACGTCCGTCACCCCGTACGCCCGGGCGAGTTCCGCGCTGGAGGTGGACTTGCCGTTCCACCGCTGCGCCCGGTCCGGGTCGGCGGCCAGTGCCGCAACCGTGCGGGCCAGGTAGCGCGGGGACTCCGCGATCGCGAAGGAGGGCTCCCGGGCGATCGCGTCACGCCAGTTCTCCTCGCTCACGCCGAAGAACGAGAGCATCTGCTCCGAGCGCAGGAAGCCCGGCGAGACCGCGACCGCCGTTCCGTTGTACTCGGCGAGTTCCTGGCCCAGCCCGAACGCGAGGCGGATCGGGGCGTTCTTCGCGAGGTCGTAGTACATGTTCTCCCGGTAGCGGCGGTTGGAGTGCGCGGTGCCGTCCGTGACCTCGACGTGCAGCGGCGCGTCGGAGCGGATCAGCAGCGGGAGCAGGAGCGCCGCCGTGATCACGTGGGAGCGGGCGCCGAGTTCGAGGATGCGCAGGCCGTCGGCGAGCGGGGTCTCCCAGCTCTTCTTCCCGAACACCGAGGCCGCCAGGAGGTGTTCGCCGCCCCAGAGGTCGTTGACGAGGATGTCGAGCCGTCCGTGGTCCCGGTCGATCCGCTCGGCGAGGGCGCGGACCTGGGCTTCGTCGAGATGGTCGGTGGGGACGGCGATGCCGGTGCCGCCGGCCGCGGTGACGAGTTCGGCGGTCTCCTCGATGGTCTCGGTGGTCCGGCCGACCTCGCTGGCCCGGGTCCGGGTGGTGCGGCCGGTGACGTACACGGTCGCTCCGGCCCGGCCGAGCTCCACGGCCTGCGCCCGTCCCGCCCCGCGGGTGGCACCCGCCACGAGCGCGATCCGCCCGGCGAGCGGACCGGCCGGGCCGGGGCGTGCGGTGTTCTGAGTGGTGGTGTCCTCGTTGCTCATGTCTCCATCGTTCCTGCCAAACCTGACAGAACACGTCACCTTTCCGGCTCGTATCCTGAGCCGGTGTACGAGACCTCGACGCCCGCGACAGCCGACCTGTGGCCGATCGCCGCGCCCGCGGAGACCGGCTGGCTGCGGGAACTGGCCGACGACGACGGCCTCACCGGTTTCATGCCGCCGGCCCTGCCCGATGCGGCCTGGGTGCTGCACCGCATGCACGCACACGAACTCGGGCCCTTCGGCATGACGTACGCCGAGTACCGGCGGGCCTTTCTGAACAGCGAGAGCGGCGGCCACGAGATCATCCCGGGGCTCGACCCCGCCGAGGTGTTCGAGGACCCCTCCGACACCTTCGCCCCGTCCAAGGGCGAGCACCCCGGACGGCGCTGGCGCCGCCTGCCCTGGGCGGAACTCGCCCGGCGGACGGGGGATCCCGTGGCCGCCGAGGGACTCCTGCCCTGCCACCGCTCCTTCCCGTCGCTGCGCGAGGCGGGCGGCTGGCCGCTCGACGTCTCCGGTCCGTCCGAGGGCAGCCTGGACCGGGCCGACTGGGACCGGCTGATCGAGATCCTCACCGAGCACGCCCCCCTGGGACCGGACACCCGCTGCCTCGCCTACTACACGCCGCTGGGCCAGAACACGGAGGACTTCGACACCCCCCACGTCCGGGCCGGCCGGCTCGCGGACGCCAAGGCCCTGTACGACCAAGCCGAGGAGGACTACCGGACCCCGTCCAACCTCTGGGCGGACGACCGGTCGTGGGTCCTGTGCACGGACTACGACCTGTGGGCCACCAAACTCGCCGGCCCGCCCCCACTCGTCGAAGCCCTCCTCCACGACCACGACATCGAGGCCGTACGCCTGCCCTGGGCCCACTGATCCGGCGGCCGCTCGGTTCAGCGGCCGGACTCCCGGCGGGGAGCCTGCCGGCAGTGGGGTCAGTGGCGGACCTCCGCGCAGGTGACCGTGGTCTTGCCGTCCGCCGTCTTGACCGTGTACGTGCTTCCGGTCAGGCCGCCGAGGTCGAACCTGCCCGAGGTGTCGATCGGGACCGAGCCGGTGGAGGAGCCGGAGTAGGTCACCGTCGTGCCGGCGGGGAACCCCTGGCCCCACACGTGGTACTTGCCCGCCGAGTCCACTTCGACGCTGCACTTCGCGGCCGCGGGGGCCGAGGCGTGGGCGGCGACGGCGGGGCCCAGTGCGAGAGGGGGAGCGATCAGGAGCGCGAGTACCGCGAGACGACGTGTCCGCTTCATCGTTCAACCTGCCTTGGGAGCTGAGATACGGCCGGTGGGGCGTGACGGCTCCGGAATCCGCGGCAGCGGTCGGGCCGCTACGCCGTACTCATGGCGGTTCAAGGCTATCGTCCCGTTCGCGTGCGGGCATCTCACGGCGTCCGGGCCCCGCCCCGCCGGCGCCGGTGGAGGCCCGCCGCCGCTGCCGCGCCGGCGCCCGTGAGGAGGGCCGCGGCCGGCCAGGCGTAGCCGGAGCCGGGCTCCTCGGGGGCCGTGGAGGCGGTGACGACGGGTGCGGCGGCCCGTGCGGGCTTCTTCTGCGGGGGCTGGAGCGATCCGACCGGGTCCACGTGCCCGGCGGCGGCGAAGCCCCAGTCCAGCAGGGCGCGCGTCTCGTCGTAGACCGCGAAGGCGCCGCCCCGCTGGGGGTTCATGACGGTGGCCAGAAGGGTGCGGCCGTCCCGGCGCGCGGCCGTGACCAGGGTGTATCCGGCCTCGGAGGTGTAGCCGTTCTTGATGCCGACGATGCCCGGGTAGCGGCCGACGCCGTCCTCGCCGGTCAGCAGCCGGTTGGTGTTCTCGATGCCGAACGTCCACGTCGGCCGGCCCTCGGAGTCGGTGTCCCCGGGGAACGGGGCGTCGGTGAGGGCCGCGTAGCGGGCGAAGTCGGGGTCGGCGAGGCCGGCGCGGCCGAACACGGCCAGGTCGTAGGCGGAGGACACCTGGCCTTCGGCGTCGTAGCCGTCCGGTGAGACCACGTGCGTGTCGACCGCTCCCAGGGCGCGGGCCCTGGCCTGCATCCGGGCGGCCGTCTGCTCCCAGCCGCCGTTCATGGCGGCGAGGACGTGCACGGCGTCGTTGCCGGAGCTGAGGAAGACGCCCTTCCACAGGTCCGCGATCCGGTACGTGAGGCCGGCGTCGAGGCCGACCATGCTGCTCCCCTCGCCGATGTCGGCGAGTTCGGCGTCGGTGACGGTGTGGGTCCCGGTACGCGGCAGCCGGGGCAGGGCCGTGAGCGCGAAGAGCGTCTTCATGGTGCTGGCGGGCGGCAGGCCCAGGTGGGCGTTGTGGGCGGCGAGCACCTCCCCGCTGTCGGCGTCGGCCACCAGCCAGGAGAGCGCGGAGAGGTCCTCGGGCAGGGCGGGGGCGCCCTCGCGCGGCCGCAGCTGGACGCCGGGGCGGTGCAGGAGGGCCGGGTCGGGCGGGGCGGCCGCCCGCGGGGGCGCCGGTTCGGCTCGGACGGCGGCGGACGCCGGCACGACGACGACGCTCATCCCCGCGGCCATGGCGGCCGCACAGGAGAGGAGCCTGCGCACTGACGGGCTGAGGGTCATTCCGTCACGGTAGGGAGGCCGCGGCGGGTTCGCAGCCGGGCATCGGCCGACCGGCGTAGTGCCCTGACGGTGTGACAGCGACGGCCGGCGGGTGCGCCGTCCGGTCCGGTCCCGGAGGCGGGGCGGCGGGGCGGGTGTCACCCGCCGGACCCGCGCGCCCGGGCCCGGGACCCGCGCGCGTCCCGGCCCCCGTTCCACAGCCGCACGGCCAGGCAGGCCGCCGACGCGGCGAACAGGCAGGCCGTGATCAGCAGCCACCTGCCGAGGAACTCCCCGGACGGCAGGCCGGTGGTGACCGTGTAGTGGTCCACCCGGCCGAGCACCAGCGGCCAGTAGACCAGCAGCAGGACCCCGGAGACGAAGGCGGGCACCCGGACGTGGTTGACGACGGTCCGCCCCGTCCGGGCGCCTTCCGCCGTACCGCGCGCGAGGAGCCTCTGAACGGCCAGGTCGGTGACCGCGTACAGGGGCAGGAGGACGAGGTCGTGCAGGAGCGCGGCCCCGACGAACCACACGGCCACGCCGAGGGCGTCGCCTTCGAGCAGGCGCAGGCCCGCGTAGCAGGCCAGGGCGAAGGAGGCGAGGACGAGGAGCAGGTGGAGCGTGGAGGCGCCGTAGCGGTGGCGGAAGGCGGCCGTGGGCAGGGGTGTGTTCACGTGGTTTCCCCGAAGGTGAGGCGGGTGACCCATTTGGTGTTGTGCACGCCGGGGGCGCCGGGGATGATCACCCGGGCCGGGTGTCCGTGGTCGCGGGAGAGGACGGCCCCGTTGACCCGTACGGCCAGCAGCGAGCGGGCGTCCCGGACCTGGCGGCCGCTCAGGACGACCGAGCTGAACGATCCTCCCCGCTGGACGGATTCGACCAGGACCTGCGGGGTGTCGGTGCCCAGGCCGACGAGTGCGGCCAGGTCGGTGAGGCGGACTCCGCTCCAGTGCTGGTCGGCGGTGGACCAGCCCTCGACGCAGGCGATGGGGAGCAGGGCCTCGTTCTGCGGGAGGGCGAGCAGCCGGGCGTAGGTGAGGTCGATCTGGCGGCCGCCGCCCCGGACGGTCAGCCGCCAGGCCGGGCCGGTGTCGCTGGGCCGGATGCCGACGGAGGCGGCCGTCTTGTTGATCTGGAAGCCGCCCGGGCCGGGGCCGGGGTCCCGGCCGTGCGGTGCGAGGAGCGCCGTCCGGCGGAACCAGCCGCCCACGCTCTGTCCGGCGGTCACGGCGAGCAGCGCGAGGGAGCCGAGGCCGACCATGCCCAGCACGCCGCGCCGGGAGATGGTGGGGGCGGCCGGGGCGGGCGAGACGAGGCCGGCGGCCTCCTCGCTGTCCGGGGCCGGCTGCCGGGGCCCGGCGCGCAGGGCCCGTACGGCACGGGGCAGCCGGAAGGCCACGTGGACCGCGAAGGCGCCGATGAACACCCAGGCCCCGTAGAAGTGGAGCGTGTAGAAGGAGCCGGGGAAGACGTAGTGGAGCTGGACGTTGAGGATGCCGGTGGCGAACTCGAATCCGGCGCCTCCCACCAGCAGGAGCAGGGAGAGCCGCTCGACGGCCTGGGCGGGCGACCGCACGGGGGGCCAGGCGAAGAGCTTGGGGATCACCGACCACAGTTTGGCGAGGAGCACGGGTACGAGGACGACGCCGAGGGTGACGTGGACGCCCTGGGTGACCCGGTAGAGCCAGTAGGGGGAGGTCGGCCAGGAGAACAGGTAGAAGCCGAGCAGGCCCTTGCCGGGGGTCTGGTCGTTGACCGCCGCGAGGTCCGGTTCGTACGCGGCGTACGACAGCAGGCCCGTGGCGAACAGGACCGTGATGCCGAGGAGCAGGACGATGCCCAGCACCGCGGTCAGCCACGGGCCGCGCAGCGGGCTGCGCCAGAACTCCGGGCGGGACGGGCCCCTCGGCGGGCCGGCCGCCCGGGCGGAGGCGAGGGCCGCTCGCGCGGAGGCCGAGGCCGCGCGGGCGGAGGCCGAGGCCGCGCGGGCGGAGGCCGAGGCCGCCCGTAGCGGGGCCGGCCGTGACGGGCCGTCGGTGCCGGGTTCGGTGTCCCCCCGCGCCGGGCCGTCGGGGGTGTCGGGGCGGTGGTGGTCGGCGTCCATGGGGTTCCTCCGCTGATCTCGCTCGTGTGGGTTCACCGGCTCGGCCCCGGTGTGGAGAACGTGAGCCGCCCCCGGTCCGCGCGGTCGCGTGCGGCGGCCCGCCGGCGTACCGCCCAGCCGCAGAGGACGGCGACGGCGGCCGCGGCGTACACGGCCGTGCCCGCGTGCGGGACGGCACGGCCCGTCAGGTAGGCGGCGGCGCCCGCGACGGCGACGCCGAGCCACTCCCAGCGCCCGTCGAGCGCCACCAGGGCGATCAGCAGGAGGGCGTACCAGGAGTAGCCGGGAGTGGTCAGCAGGAAGGCCGTCCCGGTGACCAGGAGGGCACCGCTCCAGGGGCGCCCGGGGTCGCCCCGCCGGATCACGTACGCGCTGACGGCCAGCATGCCCACGAGGACGGCGGGGAGGGCCCAGGAGTCGGGGAGCAGCAGCCGCAGGAGGGCGTAGCGGTCGCCGGCGGAGGCGTCCTCGTAGCCCTCCTCTCCGGCGTAGCCGCCGAGGTAGCCGAGGACGGAGGAGTGGGAGAGCAGGACGTACGGCAGGTAGAGGGCGGTGAGGACGGCGGCGGCGGGGAGCAGGGTGGCGGCGGCGTCCCGGGGGCGGCGCACTCCGGACAGGGCGCCGGGGAGCAGGACGGCGGGCAGGAGTTTGGCCGCCGTGGCCAGGCCGAGCAGGGCCCCGCCCCAGGCCCGGTGGCGGACCGTCAGGATCAGGCCGATGACGGACAGCAGGACGGCGAGGGCGTCGGCGTGGGCGTTGTTGACGGCCTCGACGGCGATCGCCGGGCACCAGGCCCAGTAGGCCGCGGCACGGGGGTCACCGCGCCGGCGCAGGAAGCGCAGCAGCACCAGGGTGGTGGCGACGGCGAGGACGGCGCCGCCCGCCTGGAAGGGTTTGTGGCGGGCTCCGTCGGGCGAGAGGGCGTGGACGAGGAGGAAGTACAGTTCGCCGGCCGGGGGATAGATGGTGTGGACGCGGGGGCGGTTGATGCGGGTGCAGACGCCTTCGGACACCGGGGCGAGGTCCGGGGCGCCGCACGCCTTCCCGGTGGGGAACAGCCAGTCGTCGCGGTAGCGCAGCAGGGCGGGGTCGGCCGGGGCGTGGTCGTAGGGGGAGACGCCGGCCGCCTGGACGCGGCCGTCCCAGGCGTAGCGGAACGAGTCGGTGCTGGTGCGCGGCGGGGCGACCAGGCCCGTCAGGGCGACGGCGACGCCGCCGGCGAGGACGAGGGCGGCCGCGTGCCGGGCGGGGACGCGGCGCAGGGACCACACGGCCGCCGCGAACAGGGCCCAGCAGGCGGCGTACCGCCAGGACAGGCCGGCCGGGTCCGTGAAGTAGCCGTCATCGCGGACGGTGACGACGAGCGCCGCGGTCAGGGCGGTGACGAGGACGGCGGTGACGGCGGTGGCCCGTACGGGGTCGGGGGACGGCCGGATCACGGTGCGGCTCCGGGGGGCGTGGGGGCCTCGGGGCCGGGCGCCGTCCCGTGTGTGAGCTCGGCGAAGTGCCGGCCGGCCACCGTCCAGCTGCCGACGGCGCGCCATCCTGCGGCCCCGGCGTGGCGCAGCAGGGCCCGCCGGCCGACCCGGGCCCAGGGGAAGGGAGCGCCGAGGGTGCCGCGGCCGTCGTCGAGGCGTACCTCGCACCGCTCGTCCACCTCGACGGGCGCGGCCTCGGCGAGCAGGCGGCCGCCGGGGGCAAGGAGGTGTGCGGTGCGCTCGAGGAGGGCGGCCGGGTCTCCGCCGATGCCGATGTTCCCGTCGATCAGCAGGGCGGTGTCCCAGCGGCGTTCGCCGGGCAGGGGCTCGAAGACGGAGCGGCACAGGGCGGTTCCGCCGCTCCGGACGGTCCGGCTCACGGCGGCCGGGGTCACGTCGATGCCGAGGGCGCGGCGGCCTCGTCCGGCCAGTGCGGCGACGAGCCGGCCGGGGCCGCAGCCGATGTCGAGGACGCTTCCGCGGCAGCGGGAGAGCACGCTCTCGTCGGCGGCGTCGACGCCGGCGCACCAGCGTTCGACCTCCAGCGGCAGCAGCCAGCCGTCGGTGCGCCGCAGGAAGAGGGGGCCGTGCCCGGTGCGCAGGGCCAGGGCGTAGGGGTCGGCCCGCCAGGCCGGGGCGGGGCCGGCGGGCGGCCTGGAGGTGGTGGGGGCGCTCATCGGACCGCCGGTGCGGGTGCGCTGAGCCGCCGGTACCGCGTGGCGAACCGGCCGCCGGGGGCCAGGGCGGCCACGGCGGCGGCGTCGGCGGCGGTGTCCACGTCCCGCAGCCGGGGCAGCAGCCCGGTGCGCAGGCCGGCCGCGCGCAGCCGCTCGTACTGCACGGCCCCGGTCTCGGGTACGGACATGGGCACGCCGAGCAGGAGCGCCGGGTCGGGCGCCGCCAGGCCGAGGGCCCAGAAGCCGCCGTCGGCGGCCGGGCCGAACCAGGCGTCGCGGGCGGTGTAGTCCAGTGCGGGTGCCAGGAGCCGGGGGGTGACCTGCGGGGTGTCCATGCCGATGAGCAGCGCCGGGCCGGCGCACGCGGCGAAGGCGGCGGCGAGGCGCTCGTCGAGGCCGCCGCCGCTCTGCGGCAGTACCTCGAAGCCGGGCGGCAGCCAGGGCCCCGGGGCGCCGTCCAGCACCAGGACGTGCCGGTCGGCCGGGGTGGCCGCCGCGGCCGCCAGGGTGTCGGCGAGCGCGGCCTCGGCCAGTTCCGCCGCCTGCCGGGGGGTGAAGGGCGGGGTGAGCCGGGTCTTGACCCGGCCGGGCACGGGGGCCTTGGCGATCACGAGGAGGGTGGTCACCGGACGCCTCCCGACCGCCCGGCCCGGCCGGCGCCGGCGGGGACGTACGGGGGTTCGCCGAGCACCGCGCGCATGTCGCGGACGGCCTGCCAGGTGCCGCGCCAGGTGCCGGTGACCTTGGACCTGCCCTCGCGCGGCAGGTAGGGCACGTCCTCCTCGCGCACCCGCCAGCCCGTGTCGGCCGCCCGTACGACCATCTGGAGCGGGTTGCCGGAGCGCCGGTCGGTCAGTTCCAGGCGCAGGAGGTCCGCCCGGCGCATGGCCCGCAGGGGGCCGAGGTCGTGCAGGCGCAGGCCGGTGCGGCGGCGCAGCATCAGGGAGAGGGCGAGGTTGCCGGCCCGGGCGTGCGCGGGCCAGGCGCCCCGGCCCTGCGGGCGGCGGCGGCCGAGCACGAGGTCGGCCTCGCCGGCCGCCACCGCCCGGACGAACCCGCTGAGCAGGCCCGGGTCGAGGGAGGCGTCGCAGTCGCAGAAGCAGACGTACTCCCCCTCGGCGGCCATGAGCCCGGCGTGGCAGGCGGCCCCGAAGCCGCGCCGGGACTCGGTGACGACGGTGGCGCCCAGGGAGCGGGCGAGGTCGGCGGATCCGTCGGTGGACCCGTTGTCCACGACCAGGGCCCGCCATCCGGCGGGGATGCGGGCGAGGACCCAGGGCAGGGCCCCGGCCTCGTTCAGACAGGGCAGAACGACGTCCACGGACGGTCCGGGCACGGCTTGTGTTTCGGTCACGGCTCCCACCGTAGGAATTCCCGGGGGACATAGCGGACATCGACTCCTTACGAAACGCGGACGTCGGCCGCCCGGTGGCCGCCCGCCGCAGACGGAGCGGGTGCCCGGGTGGGAGGCTTGCCCCATGAGCACGGCCATGAGCACCTCCCCGCCCGCCCGGGTCCTCGTCGTCGACGACGACCCCACCGTCGCCGAGGTCGTCACCGGCTACCTCCGCCGGGCCGGCCACAGCGTCCACCACGCCGCCGACGGCCCCGCCGCCCTCGACTCCGCCGCGCGGCACGACCCGGACCTCGTCGTCCTGGACCTGATGCTGCCGGGCTTCGACGGACTGGAGGTGTGCCGGCGGCTGCGCGCGGAGCGTCCCGTTCCGGTGATCATGCTGACGGCGCGGGGCGACGAGGACGACCGGATCGCCGGGCTGGAACTGGGCGCGGACGACTACGTCACCAAGCCCTTCAGCCCGCGCGAGCTGGTCCTGCGCGTCGAGTCCGTGCTGCGCCGCAGCCGGGCCGCGGCCCCGGAACCCGCCGCGCCGGGGCCGCTGGCCGGCGGGGGGATCCTGCTCGACCCGCGGACCCGCCGGGCGGCCAGGAACGGGCGGGAGCTGACGCTCACGCTGCGCGAGTTCGACCTCCTCGCGCACTTCCTCTCCCGCCCGGGCCGGGCCCACGGACGGGAGGAGCTGATGCGGGACGTGTGGGGCTGGGAGTTCGGGGACCTGTCCACCGTCACCGTCCACGTGCGCCGCCTGCGCGCCAAGATCGAGGACGATCCGGCCGCACCCCGGCTCATCCGGACCGTCTGGGGCGTCGGGTACCGCTTCGAGCCGGGCGGGGAGGCGGACGCCGGATGAAGGACCTTCTGCTGATCGCGGCCTTCGCGTTCGGGGGCGCGGCCTGCGCCGGGCTGCTCGGGGCGGTCGCGCTGCGCCTGCTGCGGCACCGGTCCGTCGCCGTCTCCCTGACCGTCGTCGCCGCCGTCACCGTCACCGCGATGCTGGCCGGCACCCTCGCCGTCGCCCGCGCGATGTTCCTCTCCCCGCACGACCTGAGCGTCGTCACCCTGGTGGCCGCGATGGCCGCCGTCGTGTCCCTGGCCACCGCGCTGCTGCTCGGCCGCTGGGTCGTGGCCCGTGGCCGCGAACTCGCCCTCGCGGCACGCGCGTTCGGCGAGGGGGGCAGTTTCGCCGCGCCCCCGGCCCGGGCCACGGCGGAGCTGGCCGCCGTCACCCGCGAGCTGGCCGCCACCAGCGCCAGGCTCGCCGCCTCCCGGGAGCGCGAGCGCGCCCTGGAGGCCTCGCGCCGTGAACTCGTCGCCTGGATCTCCCACGACCTGCGCACCCCGCTCGCCGGGCTGCGGGCCATGGCCGAGGCCCTGGAGGACGGGGTGGCCGCCGAGCCCGCGCGCTACCACCGGCAGATCCGCACCGAGGTCGACCGGCTCGCCGGCATGGTCGGCGACCTCTTCGAGCTCTCCCGCATCCACGCAGGGGCCCTGGAGCTGACCCCCAGCCGCGTCTCCCTGCGGGACCTCGCGGCCGACGCCCTCCTCGGCGCCGACCCGCTCGCCCGCGAACGGGGCGTCCGCCTGTGCGGCGACGAGATCGCCCCCGTCCCGGTCGAGGTGGACGGCAGGGAGATGACCCGGGTCCTGGCCAACCTCCTCGGCAACGCCATCCGCCACACCCCGGCCGACGGCACCGTGGCCGTCCGCGTCGACCGGCGGGAGGACACCGCCGTGCTGTCCGTCACCGACGGGTGCGGCGGCATCCCCGAGGAGGACCTGACGAAGGTCTTCGACACCGGCTGGCGCGGCAACCCCGCCCGCACTCCCCCCGCCGGAGCCGGGCTCGGGCTGGCGATCGTACGGGGCATCGTCGAGGCCCACGCCGGCCGGGCGCACGTCCGCAACGTCCCCGGCGGCTGCCGCTTCGAGGTCACCCTCCCCCTGGCCGCCAGCCCCGGCTGAGCGGGACGACCCCGCCCGGCTCCCCCAGGCCGTCTCCTCCGGCTCTTGCCCGACCCGCGCCGCCCGGCAAGATCCGGAAGAGACGGCCTACCCGACCCTGGCCGAGGCCCGCTGTCCGGCTCGGGCGAACTCGGCCATGCCCTGTGCGAACCCGGTCTCGGGGCGCCAGCCCAGCTCGCGCCGCAGCCGGGAGGAGTCGGCCGTGATGTGCCGGACGTCGCCCAGCCGGAACTCCCCCGTCACCACGGGCGCCGGGCCGCCGTGCTCCGCCGCGAGGACGGCGGCCATCTCCCCCACGGTGTGCGGGTCGCCGCTGCCCACGTTGTAGGCCCTGTGGCCGCCGGCCGGCAGGTCCTCGACGGCGGCCAGGGCGGCCGCGTTCGCCCGCGCGACGTCCCGTACGTGCACGAAGTCCCGCCGCTGCGCGCCGTCCTCGAACACCCTCGGGGCCTCGCCCCGGGCCAGCGCGGAGCGGAAGAAGGACGCGACGCCCGCGTACGGGGTGTCCCTGGGCATGCCCGGCCCGTACACGTTGTGGTAGCGCAGCGACACGGCCGTACCGCCGGCGGACCGCGCCCAGGCGGCGGCCAGGTGCTCCTGCGCGAGCTTCGTCGTCGCGTACACGTTCCGCGGGTCCACCGGCGCGTCCTCGTCCACCAGCCCGGGGACGAGGTCGCGGCCGCAGCGCGGGCAGCGCGGCTCGAACCGGCCCGCCTCCAGATCCGCGACCGCCCGCGGCCCCGGGCGCACCACCCCGTGCTCACGGCACTCGTACCGCCCCTCGCCGTACACCACCATCGACCCCGCCTGGACGAGCCGCCGCACCCCCGCCTCCGCCATGGCGGCCAGCAGCACCGCCGTCCCCAGATCGTTGCAGGCCACGTACTCCGGAGCGTCGGCGAAATCCTTCCCCAGGCCCACCATCGCGGCCTGGTGGCAGACGGCGTCCACCCCCCGCAGCGCCCGCCGCACCGTCGCGGCGTCCCGGACGTCGCCCCGGTGGAACTCGGCGTCCGGCTCCGGCGGGGCCTGCGGATGAGCGGCCGGCAGCAGGGCGTCCAGCACCACCGGCGTATGTCCTTCGGCCGCCAGGACGGCCACCACCTGCGAGCCGATGAACCCGGCTCCTCCTGTCACGAGTACGCGCATGCCCCGCACGCTACGGACCCCCGCCCCCCGATGACGGCTCCCGCACCGGCCCGTAAGACTTCCGTCACCTCCGTCCACCGGCGCGGCGGGGTACGCCGGGCGGCGCGCTTGCTCCGTGCGGGCCACGCCGGGACCCCTGAGGGCTATCCGGTGCGCCGACGGGGCAGGTGTGGGGCCGTGACACGACGAAGGAACCACCGGTACGCCGTCGCCGTAGCCCGCCGGGACGGCCACTGGCAGTGCACCCGACTGGACCGCACCGCGCTCACCGGCCTCGACGAGGCGGTCGCCGCGGTGCGCGGGGCGGGTACCCCGGAGCCCCTGTGCGGGCTCTTCAACGCCGACGAGGCGTTCTTCCTGATCCTGCGCCCCACTCCGGCCGGCACGGCCCTGCTGCTGTCGGACGCCCGGGCCGCGCACCGGCACACCCTCGCCGCCCAGGCGCTGGACGCCCTGGGCGCCGCCCTCCCCGACGCCGACGCACCGGACGGGGTCCCGGCCGGGGACCTGGGCATCGTCACCGACCTGGGGCTCACCGCGCAGGACATGGCCGCCGTGCTGGCCCGGCCGGACGGCCTGCCGGACGACCTGCTGCGGACGATCGCGGAGCGGTGCGGGTTCGCCGCCGAGTTCGACCGCGTGAAGGCCTGAGCCGGCGTTTCTCCGGCGGCGGCCCGGACGCCGCCGGGGGACGGGCGGGGTCGCGGCAGCCGCGTACGACGGTGGCCCCGGCCGCCGACGTCCCGCCGACACGGGACGCGCGGGTTCAGCCGAGGGCGCGGTCGAGGTTGAAGGCGGCGCTGATGAGGGCGAGGTGGGTGAAGGCCTGGGGGAAGTTGCCGAGTTGTTCGCCGCTGCGGCCGATCTCCTCGGCGTACAGCCCGACGTGGTTGGCGTAGGTGAGCATCTTCTCGAAGGCCAGCCGCGCCTCCTCCAGGCGTCCCGCGCGGGTGAGTGCCTCGACGTACCAGAACGAGCAGATGGAGAACGTGCCTTCGGAGCCGCGCAGGCCGTCGGGGCTGGCCTGCGGGTCGTAGCGGTAGACCAGCGAGTCGGAGACCAGGTCCGCGGTCAGCGCGTCCAGGGTCGACAGCCACTTGGGGTCGGTGGGCGCGATGAACTTGGCCATCGGCATCATCAGCACGGAGGCGTCGAGCACGTCGTCGCCGAGGCCCTGGGTGAACGCGCCGCGTTCGGCCGACCAGCCCTCCCGCATGATCTGCCGGTAGATCGCGTCCCGGCTCCGCTGCCAGCGCGCGAGGTCGGCGGGCAGGCCGCGCCGGTTGGCCATCCGGACGGCCCGTTCGATCGCCACCCAGCACATCAGCCGCGAGTAGACGAAGTTCCTCCGGCCGCCCCGGGTCTCCCAGACGCCCTCGTCGGGCTGGTCCCAGTGGTCGCAGAGCCAGTCGACGACGGTGCCGACCTCGTCCCAGTGGGCGCTGCTGATGGGCTTGCCCCACTTGTCGTACAGGTAGACGGAGTCGATCATGGCTCCGTAGATGTCCAGCTGGAGCTGGCCGGTGGCGGCGTTGCCCACCCGCACCGGGGCGGACCCCAGGTGGCCTTCGAGGTGGGTCAGTTCGGATTCGGGCAGGTCGGTGCGCCCGTCGATGCCGTACATGATCTGGAGGGGGCCGGCCGGGCCGGCTCCGGGCTCGATGCACCGTTCGGACAGGAAGCCCATGAACGCCTCCGCCTCCGAGGTGAAGCCCAGGCGGAGCATGGCGTAGACGCAGAAGGCGGCGTCGCGGACCCACACGTACCGGTAGTCCCAGTTGCGCTCGCCGCCGACCCGCTCGGGCAGGCTCGTCGTGGGCGCGGCGACGATCGCCCCCGTCGGCACGTAGGTGAGCAGCTTCAGCGTCAGCGCGGACCGGTCCACCATCTCCCGCCAGCGGCCCCGGTAGCGCGAGCGGCTCAGCCACCGGCTCCAGAACCGGACCGTCGCCTCGAACTGCTCCTGCGCCTCGGCGCGCGGGCAGCCCCGGGGGGTGACGCCGTCGCCGACCTTGTCGAGGGCGAACACCACGGACTCGCCTTCGAGGAGCTTGAAGTGCGCGCGCACGTCCGTGCCGTCGGTTTCCAGCGGGGCGGTGGAGGTCAGGGCCAGGGAGAGCGACGGGGAGTCGAAGACGGCCTCGTGGGCCTGTGCGCGTACGGTGTGCGCCTCCGTGCCGTAGCCGAAGCGCGGGGCGACGCGCGTCCTGAAGGGCAGGGTGCCGCGTACGCAGATCACCCGCCGGATCAGCCGGTGGCGGACGGCCTCCCGCGACTCGTCCACGACGGGCATGAAGTCCTGGATCTCGGCCACCCCGTCGGCGGCGTAGAACCGTGTGATCAGCACGTTGGTGTCGGGGAAGTAGAACTGCCGGGTCCGCGCCGGCACGTCCGCGGCCAGCTCCCACGAGCCGCCCCGCTCGGCGTCGAGGATGGACGCGAACACGCTCGGGGCGTCGAAGCGCGGGCAGCAGTACCAGTCGATCGTGCCGTTGGTCCCGACGAGCGCGGCGGTGCGGAGGTCGCCGATGAGCCCGTGCTCGGAGATCGGCAGGTACCGCGGGCCGTCCGCTCCCCCGGATCCGTTCCCGAACTCCATGCCGGCCTCCTGCCGTCCATGGTAGATCGGGCACGGATTCCGGCGCGGTGAGCCGATGACCCGCGCCTGCGATCGCACGCCCATTCGAATCCCGGTTGGCGCGGCGAGGGATCACCCGGCCGTCGGCGGACCCAGGTACGTGCCTCCGGAGACGTCGATGGTCTGGCCCGTGACCCACCGGCCGCGCGGTCCGGCCAGGAAGCCCACCACGTCCGCGACGTCCTCCGGCTCGCCCACCCGCCCGAGGGCGGTGATCGCCTCCAGTCCCGCCACCGCCTCGGGGACCGCGAGGTAGGGGGCGATCATGTCGGTGCGCACCACCCCGGCGGCGATCGTGTTCACGGTGATCCCGCGTCCGCCGAGTTCGTGGGCGAGGGAGGGGCCGAGGGCCGCCAGGGCCGCCTTGGTGACGGTGTAGCCGATCTGGAGCGGGCTGGCGATCCGGGTGGCCGCCGAGCCCATGTTCACGATCCGGCCGCCGTCCCTGAGCAGGGGGAGCGCGCGCTGGACGACGAAGAGCGGTGCGCTCACGTTGACCGCCAGCAGCCGCTCGAACTCCTCCTCGGAGAGCCGTCCGATCGGACGGGTGGAGTGGATGCCGGCGTTGTTGACCAGGACGTCCAGGCCGCGGTCCGCGCCCTGGGCCGCGAGCCCGGCGGTGAACCCCTCGAACAGCCGGTCCACCGCGCCGCTTTCACCGAACGCGGCCCGCACCGAGAACGCCCGGCCGCCGGCCTCCGCGATCCGCGCCACGGTCTCGGCGGCCGCCGCCTCGTTGCCGCCGTAGTGCACCGCGACCAGCGCCCCGTCGGCGGCGAGGCGCAGGGCGACCGCCCGCCCGATCCCGCGCGAGCCGCCCGTCACCAGTGCGGTCCTGCCGTCCAGTTCGCCCATCGCCGCCTCATCCCTCCCGTGGGGTACGGCCGGAGCCGGGGACGCTCCAGTCTAGGTTCCGGGGCCTCGGGCCGGGAGTGGGCCCCGTGGCGGTCCGGGGCGGCCGATCGGGTCAATCGTGCGGGCGCCCCGTTCGGCTCCGGAGCGGCGGGGCCCGGGCTCCGTTACGGTCCGCGTTCAGGGGCCGGTCGTGGCTCCGTCCGGTGTCCGGGCGGGGCGCGAGGCCGGGCCGGTCTCCCGATTCTGCGAGGGTTCATGGCGGCGTTCCTCATCGTGGCGTGCCTGTTGTTCGCGTGGGCGGTGACGGCCGAACGGCTCGCCCGCTGGAGCGTGACGGCCTCGCTGGCGTTCGCGGTCGCGGGTGCGTTCCTGAGCACCGGCGAGGATCCGGCGGTGCGGGAGAACCTGAGCGCGCACGCGTTCCAGCGGGGCGTCGAGCTGGTCCTGGCCGTGCTGCTGTTCCTGGACGCCTGCGAATCCACCGAGTACCACCGGCTGAAGACCACGGTCGGCGAGTGGCGGCTGCTCGCGATCGCGCTGCCCCTGACCATCGGCGCGGCCACGCTCGGCGGGGCCCTGCTGTTCCCCGGCACGGGCTGGTGGCTGCTGCTGGTGACCGCGCTGGTGGTGATGCCGATCGACCTCGCGCCGATCTCGACGCTCCTCGTCGACGAGCGCGTTCCGCTGCGGGTGCGGGCGGCCCTCAACCTGGAGGGGGGCCTGAACGACGGGCTGATCTCCCCCCTGTTCCTCTTCGCCCTCGCCCATCTCACCACGAGCGGCGACAGCGGGCTGGGCGCACTGGTGTGGCGGGTGGTGCGGGAGTCGGCGACCGCCGTGCTCATCGGCGGACTGCTCGGGCTGGGAGCCGCCTGGCTCGTGCGGCGCGCGCTCCGCGCGGAGTGGGCCACCGCCGAGAGCCTGCGGCTCGCCACCCTGGCGCTGCCCTTCCTCACCTACGCGGCGGCCGTCCTCGCCCACGGGAACGGTTTCGTGGCGGCCTTCGTCTCCGGCGTCTGCTACGCCCCCGCCGCCCGCGCGCTCGGCCACGCCAACCTGTCGCTCGTCCACCACGTCGGGCAGGTGCTCGCCTTCGCGGTCTGGTTCGTCCTGGGCGGCCTGGCGGACTTCGTGGTCGCGGCGATGTGCGCCACCGTGCTGCTCAGCGTGGTGCTGCACGGGCTGTCCGTCCGCCCGATCGCCCTCGCGTTCGAACGCGGAGCGGTGGCCCGCGCCCGCACGGCGACGCGCGGCTGAGCCTCCGCGGGCGGGGAGGGGTCTCAGGCGTCGTGCGGGGTGCCGGGGTGGTCGGTGGCGGGGTGGGTGGCGTAGCGGCTCATGGCGGCGATGTGCGCCTGCGGGGACGGGGCCCGTCCGTCGGAGGCCAGGTCGCGCAGGTCTCGGAAGTACTGCGCGTACCGGCCGGGGGTGAAGGTGCTGAGCATGACGGCCGGCCGGCCGGTCACGTTGGCGAAGGTGTGCGGGGCGCCGGGCGGGACCACGACGAGGGTGCCGGCGGGAGCGTCGTGGCTGTCGTGGCCGACGGTGAAGCGGATGGTGCCGGAGACCACGTAGAACCCCTCGTCGTGCTCGGCGTGGCGGTGCTGCGGCGGGCCGGGGGTGTGCGGGGCGAGGACGGATTCCGCGAAGCCGATCCGGTGTCCGGTGGTGGTGCCGTCCTCCAGGATGCGCATCCGCGTGGTGCCCAGGACGATCGTCTCGCCCTGGTCCGGGCGGACGACGGACACGGCGGGGTCGGCGCCGGGGTGCCCGGCCGTTGAGTTCTCTGTCATGTCCCGATTCCAGCGCCGGGGACCGGGGGCCGTCCAATACCGCCTGGGGAACCCCGATACCGCCTGAGTATCGTTGCCGGTCATGGAGTTGAGGACACTGCGGTACTTCGTCGCCGTCGCGGAGGAGCTCCACTTCGGCCGGGCCGCCGCCCGGCTGCACATGACCCAGCCGCCGCTGAGCCGGGCGGTCAAGGGGCTCGAGGCGGACCTCGGGGCCGTCCTGCTGGACCGCTCGGCCTCGGGCGTCGCGCTCACCCCGGCCGGGGCGGTGCTGCTGGACGAGGCGCGCACGCTGCTGGAGCGGGTGGAGCGGGCGCGGGTGCGGGTGGCCTCCGCGGCCGGGGCCGCGACGCTGACGGTCGGCATGCTGAGCGACCAGGCCGACGCGGGAGCCCGGCGTCTGGCCGCCGCCTACCGGCGCCGCCATCCGGGTGTCGAGGTCCGCGTCCGCGAGACCGGTCTGGCCGATCCGACGTGCGGGCTGCGGGCCGGACTCGTCGACGTCGCCCTGACCCGCGGGCCGTTCGACGGGACCGGTCTGACGGTGCGTGAGCTGCGCGCCGATCCCGTGGGGGCGGTCCTGCGCGCGGACGACCCGCTGGCCGGCAGGGAGCGGCTGGAGCCGGCCGACCTGGCCGGCCGGCGCTGGTTCCGGTTCCCCGCGGGCACCGATCCGCTCTGGCAGGCCTACTGGCACGCCGGCGAGCCGCGCGAGGGCCCGGTCGTCCGCGCGGTACAGGAGTGCCTCCAGGCGGTGCGCTGGAACGGGACCGTCGGCCTGGCACCGCTCGGCCACGCCCCGCCCGAGGGGCTGGCCCTGGTGCCGCTCTCCGGCATGGTCCCGAACCCCGTGGTGGCGGCCTGGCGGCGGGGCGACGCGAACCCGCTGGTGGCGGCGTTCGTCCGGATCGCCGTCGAGGCCTACCGCGGTTGACCCGGACGCCTCCTCCGTCGCCGCCCTCGACGTGGACGGCTCAGGCCTCGACGTCCCTCAACCCGGACGGGGTGCCGTCCGGGGCGAAGGAGCGCTGGAAGGTGAAGGCGCGTGGGGCGGGGCCTTGTGCGTGGAGGTGTTCCAGGCCGGACACCCCGTCCCGCCAGGTGGGTATCGCGCCGTCGGGGACCCACCAGAAGACGTGGCTCGGGTGTCCCGTCCTCTCGAACCAGTCGTGGCGCCGGTTCAGCGCCTCGCGGTGCAGCCCGGTGTAGACCGCGTCGAAGGCGGAGCGCAGGTCGGTCCAGAGCGAGAGGGTCGTGGCCAGGGCGGTGGTCTGCGCCGTTCGGCCCTTGTCGTACCAGTCCGGTACGGCGAACTCCCCCCAGGCGCCCCAGTCCGCGGTGAAGAGCACGCCCTGCTCCGCGGCCGTCGGTTCCGCGTGGGCCAGGTATCCGGGGTGCCCGCTGAGCTTCCGGTAGACGGCCTCACCGCTGGCGTAGAACTCGCGCGTGAGAGGGCCGGGATCGGCGAGGGGCGACTTCAGTACGCCGAAGGTGTACAGCGCGAGCTGGGGCATGCGTCTCTCCCTGTCTGGTGTGCAACTCCGGTGCGAGCGTGGGCGATCGCCGGAGACCAGGTGAAGGTAGCCGCCCGCGCGGGCCCTGTCGAAGTTGCGTTTTCCCTGTCCGCATGGCCTCTCGCGGCCGGTCCTGGCCGGGGCGCCGGTGCGGGTGTGGCATCCTGCCGGGATCCCGGCGGGGCGGCCGTCGGCGGTGGAAGGGGAATCCCGTGACCCGCAGCGCGCTCCTGGTCGGAGCCACCGGACTCGTCGGCGGTCAGCTGCTGGCGCGGCTGCTGCGCGATCCGCGCTATGGCCGCGTCACCGTGCTCGCGCGGCGGCCGCTGGGGCTGCGCCACCCGCGGCTGGACGCGCGGGTGGTGGACTTCGCCGGGCTCAACGACGGTGAACTGCCGGACGTCAACGACGTGTTCGGGGCGCTGGGGACCACCATCCGGCAGGCCGGCTCGCAGGAGGCCTTCCGTGAGGTGGACCAGCACCACACCGTGCGGGTGGCCGCACTGGCCCGGGAGGCGGGCGCCGAGCGGATCGCCGTGGTCTCCTCGGTCGGCGCCGGATCCGGTTCCCGGGCCTTCTACCTGCGGGTCAAGGGGGACATGGAGGCGGAGGTGACGGCGCTGGGCTACCCGCAGACCGAGTTCTTCCGGCCCTCCTTCATCCTCGGCCACCGCCCTTCGCACCGCCGGGGCGAGGGGCTCGGCGGCACCGCCGCGACCGTGCTGGCCCCGCTGCTGGCCGGGCCCGCCCGCCCCTACCGGCCGGTGCCCGCGGGACGGCTGGCCGCCGCGATGATCGCCGCGCTGGCGGAGGACCGGCCCGGGGTCCACGTCCGCACCCACGAGGACTTCCTGGCCCTCGCCCCGGAGCCGGCCGCCGCCGAGCCGGGCGACGGCGGGTACCCGGCCCAGTAGCCGGCGGCGTCAGCCGCGGCGCAGGCGGTCCATTTCCGCGAGGCCGGTGTTGACGACGGCCACCACGGCGAACGCGACGGCGAGCCGGGTGTGGCCGAGGGAGTGGAGGGCGGCCGTGGCCGAGGCGAAGAAGAGGGCCTTGACCACGAGGATCGCCGCGAGCGGGATGGTGAACGTGGCCTTGGGGGCGGCGAACAGGCCCCAGACGGTGGCCGCGAGCGCCGGGGCGCCGACGGCCAGCAGGATCCGGATCGCGGTGTTCTGGCCGGTGGACCACCCCCACCAGGCCAGCAGTGCCAGCCCGGCCAGCTCCATGAGGAAGGCCAGACCTTCGTTGACGACGTGGAGCGGGGTGGGAAGCATCGGCCGGTGCCTTTCGTGGGCGGACGGCGAACGGTCGGTGCATTAGATCAGGCCGCGCATGGTCATGAACAGGCCATGCGCGGCCCGGGTTCGCCCGTCACGCCCCGGTCGCGGCCGCCGCGGCGCCCGCGACCGGGTTGCCCGCCCAGGCGGTGCCGGCGGGGAGGGTCTCGCCGCGCATCACCAGGGACGCGGCGCCCACGGAGGTGTGCGCGCCGACCGTGCTGCCGGGCAGGACGATGCTGTGCGGGCCGAGCGAGGCGCCCGCGTCGAGGCGTACGGCGTCCATCCGCATGATGCGGTCGTGGAACAGGTGGGTCTGGAGCACGCAGCCCCGGTTCACCGTGGCCCCGTCCCCCAGGGTGACCAGATCGGTCTCGGGCAGCCAGTGGGTGTCGCACCACACGCCCCGGCCGATCCGCGCCCCGAGGGTGCGCAGCCACCAGTTGAGGACGGGGGTGCCGGTGAAGGGGCCGGCCAGCCAGGGGACGGCGAGGGACTCGACGAAGGTGTCGTAGAGCTCGTTGCGCCAGACGAACGGGCTCCACAGCGGGTGTTCGGCGACCCGGAACCGGCCGACCAGCAGCCACTTGGCGGCGGTGGTGGTCAGCGCGGCGGCCACCCCGGCGGCCGGCAGCAGGGCCACCGCGGCCAGCACCGCCCACAGCGGCCCGCCGGTCTGCAGGGCCTGGTCCTCCCCGAGGAACACGCCCTCGGCCAGCAGCAGCCCGCAGACCAGCGGGACCAGCCGGCACAGTTCGACGGCGGCCCGGGCCACGACCAGCCGCCGGGGCGGGGCGAAGGTGCGGCTCGCGTCGACGGACGGGGCGCTGCGCGGCAGTTCGAGCGCGGGGCGGCCCAGCCAGGAGGTGCCGGGGGCGGGGTCCGCCGGGGCGTCGGAGAGGACGCCGACCAGGGCGCCGTCGGGCACGTCCCGCCCCGGCCCCACGATGCCCGAGTTGCCGACGAAGGCCCGGCGCCCGACCCGTACGGCGCCCAGGTGCATCCGGCCGTCCCGCAGTTCGTAGGGGGCGGTGAGGGTGTCGTCGGCGAGGAAGGCCCCGTCGTCGACGAGCAGCAGCGAGGGCAGCGGAAGCACGGTGGAGATCTCGGTGTTCCGGCCGATCCGGGCGCCCAGCAGGCGCAGCCACAGCGGGGTGGCGAGGCTCGCGTACAGCGGGAACAGGCCGGTCCGGCTGGTGTCGAGGAGCCGGTGGACCAGCCATACCCGCCAGGCCACGCCGCCGTCGGCCGGGTGGCTGCCGGGGGTGATCCGCCGGCCGAGGAGGCGTACCACCAGGGCGACCAGGGCGATCCAGCAGAGGACGGACACGAGGACGGAGAGGGGTGCGGCGAGCACCAGGCGGCGGGCGACCTCGCCGAGCGTGGGGCTGTCCGCGACGAGCCGGTACGTGGCGGCCAGCACCGGCAGCGAGGCGAGGACCGGCAGCAGGGGCAGGAGGAGGAGCGAGAGCCCGTAGGCGGCCCGCCAACGGCGCGGGTAGGGCCGTCGGAGCGCCGCGCGGCCGCGCCGGACGGCGTCCCGGGCGGCGGGGGCGTCGGGCCGGGGCCGCGCCGGGGAGCCGTGCCAGCTCCCGCCCGCCGGGATCCGGCCGTCGAGGCAGGCCCCGGGGGCGAGTTCGGCGTCCTCGCCGAGTTCGGCGCCGGGCATCACCACCGCACGGTGGCCGACGCGCGCGCCCGCCCCGATCCGGACGGCCCCGACCACCAGCCGGTCCCCGTCGAGCCACCAGCCGCGGAGGTCGGCCTCCGGTTCCACCGCGCAGCCGGCGCCGAACTCGGCGAGCCCGGTGACCGGCGGCATCGCGTGCAGGGCGGCCCCCGGACCGGTGGCGCAGCCGAGCGCGCGGGCGTAGCGGGCGGCCCACGGGGTGCCGAGCAGCGCGGGGACCCCGAAGAGCGCGACGGCCCGTTCGGCCGCCCACAGCCTCAGGTGGGTGGAGCCGCCGCGCGGGTGGGTGCCGGGGCGCACGCCCCGGGTCAGCAGCCGGGCGGCGAGGGTGCCGAGGGCGAACCGCGAGGGGGCGGTGAAGAGCAGCAGCCAGCCGGTCAGGACGAGCCACCAGGGGGTGTGCGGGGTCCAGACGTGCGGGGTGAGCAGGCCCAGCACGTTGTCGACGCCGGCGAGGACGACCACCCCGCGCAGGCCGGTGACCGCGTACGAGGCCGTCTGCGTCAGGAGCTGGACGAGGCCGGCCCGGCGGGGGACGGGGCGGACGGGAGGGCGCGGGTCCCGGCGGGCGACGAGGGTGTCGGCGTGGGCCGCCATGTCCCGCAGGACCGGCTGGCGGTAGAGGTCGGCGACCGAGATGCCCGGGTGGCCCGGGCGCAGCGCGGAGGCGAGGCGGGCCGCGCCCAGGCTGGTGCCGCCGAGGGCGAAGAAGTCGTCGCCGGGGCCGGGCCGGATGCCGAGCTGGTCCTGCCACAGGGCGGCGAGCCGGGCCTCCGTCGGGGTCAGCGGGGCCTGCTGCGCGGGGTCGGCGGGCAGCGGCCAGGGCAGGGCGTCGCGGTCCACCTTGCCGGAGGTACGGGTGGGCAGCTCGGGCACCTCGGCGAGGAGGGGGACGAGTGCGGCGGGCAGGCGCCGGGAGAGTTCCTCGCGGGCGCCTTCCCGTACGTAGTCCGGGCCGGTCACCACGTACCCGACGAGGAGCCTGCCGCCCGCCGGGGTCTCCCGGACGACCGTGGCGGCCGCGAGCACTCCGGTCAGCGCGGTCAGCGCGGCGTCGATCTCGCCCGGCTCCACGCGCCGGCCGCCGAGCTTGACCTGGTCGTCGGCGCGGCCGGCGAACACCAGGCCGCGCGGGTCGGCCCGGACGAGGTCGCCGGTGCGGTAGGCGCGGTCGGTGCCCAGGGCGGGGCAGGGGCGGTAGCCCTCGCGGTCCTTGCCCGGGTCGAGGTAGCGGGCCAGTCCGGCGCCGGCGACCACCAGTTCGCCGGTCTCCCCGGCCGCGAGGGCCTCCCCGGCCTCGTCGACGACGGCCAGGTCCCAGCCGTCGAGCGGCAGTCCGATCCGCACGGGTTCGCCGGGGTGCATCCGGGCCGCGCAGGCCACGACGGTGGTCTCCGTGGGGCCGTAGGTGTTCCACATCTCGCGGCCGTCGACGGCGTAGCGGTCCACGAGCTCCGCCGGGCAGGCCTCGCCGCCCACGATCAGCAGCCGGACCCGGTCCAGGGAGCCGGCCGGCCACAGCGCGGCGAGGGTGGGCACCGTGGAGACGACGGTGATGCCCCGCTCGACCAGCCAGGGCCCGAGTTCGTGGCCGGCCCGCACGAGCGACCGGGGCGCGGGTACCAGGCAGGCTCCGTGCCGCCAGGCCAGCCACATCTCCTCGCAGGAGGCGTCGAAGGCCACCGAGAGCCCCGCCAGGACGCGGTCCCCCGGTCCGAGCGGCCGGTCCCGCAGGAACAGCCCGGCCTCGGCGTCGACGAAGGCGGCGGCGCTGCGGTGGCGGACGGCCACGCCCTTGGGGAGGCCGGTGGATCCGGAGGTGAAGATGATCCAGGCGTCGTCGCCCGGTTCGACGGGGCGCGGCGCGGCTCCCACGGTGGCGCCCAGCGGCGGCACCGCTCCCGGGCCGATCTCGCCCCCGGCCCCGAGGACCAGGCAGACGCCCGCCTCGCGGAAGACCGTGGCGGCGCGTTCCTCGGGGTCGTCGGCGTCCACCGGTACGTACGCCGCGCCGCAGCGCAGGGCCGCGAGGACCGCCACGTAGAGGTGCGCCGTGCCGGACGGGACGCGTACGCCGATCCGGTCGCCGGGGCCCGCGCCGGCCCGGCGCAGGCGGGCC